>JAQVET010000010.1 GCA_028697615.1 Minisyncoccota bacterium | reverse complement strand
ATTTCAAATCAATTGAAGCCGGCCCAATTTGATCTGCTGTGAGCTCCGGTTTAAAAATCAGCCTCTTTTCTTTAATTAATTTCTTTATATCTCTATCTGAAAGAATCATACTATTTATTGTAATCGAGAAAAAATTTTGAGACAAGAAATAGCTACACCCTAATCAAAATTCAAACAAGGAAATTTATCAATTTCCTCTTTATTCGTTTAATTTCATCAACAAACATCGCCATTATGGCAAACATTGTTGATAAATAGCAGTAATAAAGTTATTAGTTACATCAATGTCAAAATAAACCGTGGTGCCTTCTTTCAGTAAATTGCTTGGTGTTGTTGGTCGCCAATTATCTTTATTTGGCGATGGTGTTCCACACAAATAAGCCTTTGTATCTTGGGAGGCCTTTACTGTTAAGGACTTATTTTGATCTATAAAAAACGGTTCATTTCCAACGCCTGGTAACCATTCCGGATTTCGTGTAAGCAGCTCAATAGTTACATTCCATTCAGTACCATTTGAAGTTAAAGAAATGATTTTTCCAGGTTGCTCTGTCAGTATTTGTGAAGGTTGAGAGGTGGGCATTGGGGATGGTGAGGCTAATTGAGAGGGAGAAACAGAACTCGTCGCTGTAGGAGTATAACTCGCAATAGTTTCAGGACCAGTTTTTTCTTTATTCAGCGCTAAATAAGCTGCTGTACCAGCTAAAACTACAACTAAAATAATAAGAACGATATTTGCACTTCCTTTGTTAAGCATAGAAATAATATTAATTTATTAATTTACGACCTTTAATGATATTAATGATTAATTTCTTAATACCGAGAGAATTATAAAATTTATCCTCTGCCTGCTGGGCTTGAGGGGAATAATTCAATATCCAAAACTTTATTGCCACACTGGAGGCGATAGATTGCTGATTCAGAAATTCCTTCGACGCTTGTGTTTTGTATGTAAAGATTATTAGGCGCTATCTGAAAGCTTTTCAGTAATTTCCCATTAGGATGGGCAAGAGTACAAGATGCATTTTGGGGAGTATTATTTAATAGATTAACACTTCCCAACGTGAAGATAGCCTTTCCACTTATAGTATAAGCGTTAATAGCGCAAACAGATTCTTGGCAACCGGGTTCTTTGATTACTTTGGTAATCAGAGAAGAATTAGAAAAGTCCGGATTTAATTTAACCTGCTCAGTGCCAATGGCAAAGAGGCGAAAATTAGGTTGAGTAGCATCCAAACTTAACGTTACCTGTTCGTCACTATAACTTTCCCAAAGCGCTTTGCCGATGTCAAATCCTCGGCTAGCAAAAATTGTTGCACTGTCCAATTCTCCTGTTTCTACAATTCCCGCTGTTTTCTGAAATTCTTTAATCGCGGCAATAGTTTTGTCATCATAGACACCCGTTATATCTTTTCGATCCATCAAATCATTGCGATAGAGAAAAATTTGGAAGGTGAGCAGTCGTTCGTCAAATTGTCCTTTGGTAAGCTTTATATTTTGAGGAGGCCACTGATCCGTTTCCAATTCAAAATTTTTAAAAGTGATACCTTCCCCAGTTTTAACCTCAGCCAAAACTTTCTGTCCATTTTTCGTTTTAAAATCAAAAATATTATTTACCAAGTTTTGATTATTGGCATTAACAAAAATCAAACCGCCAATATTAAAAGTTTGGCTCTGGGAAATATCGTCATATTCCTGAAAGGCATTAGCGAGAAAAATATACTGCTTGCCGGTATTAGTGGTAATGAACAAAAGATTTTTAGTTTCTTTGCCATCAAGAAAAGTAATTTTATCGCGGCTGACCGAAGGCGAATCCCACACCCATAACGAATTCGGCACAGCAAACAGCAGCGGCCGTAACGTAATTGTTTCCTTGGGCGCGATTTCAATAGGCGTTTCAAAAACACAAATATTATTAATATTATTACTAAATAAATCTCTATTTTGACATTTAACTTCATCTTTGCCATTTTTAATGAACTTTTCAGGCAATAAAAGAATGGGAGTAGCGTGTCCGGTTGAAAGATTTTGAAGTAATTCTCGAGTTTCATTATTAATTTCTTTCAAAACTACAGTTTCATTAGTTCCATTAGTGATTTTAATTCCATCAACTAATTGCAGGGGCGTGGCAATTGCTCTTTGAACTTGGCCGCCCACAAATCCTCCGGGTTGGCCCCAAAAAATATCAGCTGCGCCTTTTGGTTTTGATAAAGAAGACAATTTTAATTCCATTATTAACTTTCCTGTTTGCAAAGCAGTTTCGTCAGGCAGAATGGTGGTTTCTGGTTGATTAAAATCTATTGGCGGTTCCTGGGTGGGGAATAACTGAGGTCGTGTTAAGAAATAAGCGCTGCCCGCGGCAATAACACCCAGCGTAATTAAAATAACAACAAGAGAAGAGATTCCTCTGTTGTTTGAAATAAAAAGCGAGTTTTTCATATGCTTTCATTATATAATTTTTATGTTTGTTTAGCAAAAAAATATCCACAGGATATTTCTTGAAGAAATTTTGAATTTTAAATTCTGCTGTTTTGCTTTCTAGAGTATCAGGTAAAATATAAAGTCACGGCAGCTGGAAAAACTTCCGCAGGAAGTTTTTCCAGCTGCCTCACCTTCTTTCCCAAAACTGCTCATGAATTAATTCATGAATTAATTCATGAGCCAATTCTGAATTTTAATTAAATAAATTGGTATATTTCGCACTAATTAGCTGGAGGATTTAAAAGAAGACCAGATTTTGGTATTCACCGCCAAAATCCACTCTTTTTGTTTCTTTGCTGGAGTGTGGTATAATATATAAGAACTTCATCGCATATTATTTAAGATGGTTATGATAAAAGAAACAAGTAAAACAATATTTTATCTCGCTGATCTAAAAAATAAAAATGATTTTAAAAAATTATTTATAGAGCAATGGAATTGGGACCCACCGCGTATATCCAGCCCTATTATCGATTTTCCAGATGAAATTAAGACAAAAATCAAAGAAAGCGAAATTTTGGCAGAAAGGGGAGCCTATCAAATATTTTTATTTATATTAAAGGAGATTAATTTTGATAGCAGAGAATTTAAAGTTATTGAAAATAAAATACTTAGAAATTCTGATTTACGGCCAATGCTGGAAAATGCGGTTTTTATTTTTTCTTCAGAAGATTTCGATTATACCGATTTTGTCAGAGCTGAAAAAACAAGCCAAAAAATTAGAATAAAACGATTCTCAATTAATCCTGAAAATCGGTCCAAATTAAGAACACCCAGTGAACAATTATCCAAATTGAAATTGGATTTAAACGATCTCAACCAACCAGCAAAAGTCAATTCTTATATTAAAAACAAGATCCAAGAGGCCTTTAGCGTTGATGTGGTTACGGAAAGTTTTTTTAATGATTATATTGAAATTTTCAAGAAAATTGAGAAAAGTTTAACAAATCAAAAAGTAGATGTTTTAGAAAAAGAAAAAAACAACAAACTGAAAGACTTTATCCACCAATTATTAGATAGAATGATGTTTCTTTATTTTGTTCAAAAAAGAGGGTGTTTTGGTAATGATAAGAATTTTTTGGCTCATTTTTGGGATGCATATAAAACAGATTTTCAAGGAGAGAATAAATTCCAAGAAGATTGGTTAAATGTATTATTTTTTGATGTGCTTTCGACCCCTTCCTGGATGTATAAAGATAGAGATTATTTAAAGGATTTTAATTCAATACTTAAAACAGCGCCTTATTTAAATGGCGGTTTATTTGAAAAAAATGATTTAGACAAAATTGGTTGGAAAATTTCTGATGATCTTTTTGAAGATCTGTTTTCTTTTTTAGAGAGTTACAATTTTACCATTGAAGAATCAACGCCATTTGAAATAGATATTGCTATAAATCCAGAAATGTTAGGAAATATTTATGAACATCTAGTTAATATAGAAGAAGTTGAAGAACAATCAAAGGCAGGAATTTTTTATACCCCTAAAGTAGAAATAGAATTAATGTTGAGAAAAAGCCTTGTTGAGTTTTTATTTAATAAAACCCAAATTGATAAAAAGAAATTATACGAATTTATTTTTCCCGAATTAGGAACAGAAATAAAAGAAAACTTTAATAAAGAAGAAGCCGAGAATCTTTTAAAAGAACTGGATAATATTTTTATTTTGGATCCAGCTTGTGGATCTGGCCATTATTTGGTGGTGGCGGTTCAGCTTCTTTATCAGTTGAAAGAAATTCTTTGGGAAAATTTAGGTATAAAGCATTCGGGTTGTTATCAAGAAAAAAAGCAGATTATTGAAAGGAATATCTATGGGAATGATATTAAAGCATGGGCAGTGACTATTAGTAAATTAAGATTATGGTTGGATTTATTTGTTTATGCTGAAGAAGATGTATTAAAAGATCAGACAAATCCCATTTTACCAAGTTTAAATTTTAAAATAAGAGTAGGTGATAGTATTGTTCAAAGAATCGGACATCAATTGGTACCTCTAAGAAGACTGCAACATTTAGTTAGCAATCGCGCCAAAGACCTTAAAATATTAATTCAGAAAAAACAATATATATATAGAACCGGAGATAATGAAGAATATAAAAACACTCTTTATTTAGAAAAAAAATTATTACTGGACATAATTGATGAAATGAAAATTGAAACAGAACAACAAATCCAAAAAAATAACGCAAATTTAAAAAGAATTCAGAATAATCTTTTTATGGATAATTCAAAAGAAATATCCGAAATTTTATCAACAAATCAAATTAAGGAAGAGATAGAATCATTAACGCAAAAATATAAAGAACTAATTGAGATGAAAAATGAATTAAAAAAAATGAAAGAGCCACCAATGATTTGGGATTTAGCTTTTGCGGAAGTGTTCGCTGAGAAAAAAGGTTTTGATATTGTAATTGCCAACCCACCTTATGTAAGACAAGAAATGATTGATGACCTGAACGGTTTTTATTCAAAAAAGGAATACAAAGACAAATTAATTAGACAAATCTTTTTGGATTGGAGCTATAATTTTGAAGGCAACATTATTACTAAATCTCCAATTCCAAATCCAGAAAAATTTGATAAAAGATGTGATTTATATGTTTATTTTTATCTAAAAGGATTAAAACTTTTAAATCCCGAAGGAATTTTTTGTTATATTTCTTCTAATTCTTGGCTTGATGTTGGATATGGGAAAATTTTGCAAGAGATTTTAATAAAATCAGTACCAATTATAGGAATTTATGATAACCTAGTTAAAAGAAGTTTTAAGCATGCGGATATTAATACTATCATTGCTATTTTAAAAGCACCTAAAAATAGAGATTGTGAAAAAGAAATTCAAGAAAACGAAGTTTCCTTTGTAATGTTTAAAAGGCCATTTGAAGAAATAATGTGTTCAGAGGTTTTTATTGAATTAGAAAAAGAAGATGGATTTAATAAATATCCAGAAGGCAAAAGAAAGGAAACTGATATTTTTAGAATTCATAAAATTAATCAAAAGGAACTCTACGGATTTGGAAAAGATCAAAAAACTGGTACATATATTGGCAACAAATGGGGTGGCAAATATCTCCGTGCGCCAGAGATTTATTTTAAGATTTTAGAAAAAGGGAAAGACAAGTTGGTGAAATTAGGAGATATTGCTGATGTGCGTTTCGGTATCAAAACGGGGGCTAACGAATTTTTTTATCTGAAACCTGTTGATAGAACAGTAAAAGAAGTGGTAGAGATTGCAGAAAAAAATCCACAGGCATTAATAAGAGTGAAAAATGGTGCTGGCTGGGAAGGTAAAATAGAAGCTGAGTTTTTGAAACCTGTAATAAAAAGCCCAAGAGAACTAAAGACAATCATAGTAAAAATAGAGGATTTAAACTACCTAGTTTTCATGTGTCATAAAAGTAAGAAGGAATTAAAAGGCAAAAAGGCACTGGAATATATTGAATGGGGAGAAAAAGAAAAATTTAATACAAGGCCAACCTGTAAGAGTAGAAATATATGGTGGAATTTAGATGGTTTTGTTATTTCTTTTACGCGAGGTTTATTTATTAACAGTAGATTTATTACTTCTTTAAACAACAAAGCCAAAGCATTTGTAGATGCTAATTTAATTATGCCAATACCTAAACCGAATTTAGATTTAAACAATGTAGCTCATTTTTTAAATTCTACAATTGGTAATTTAATGCTTGAATTAGGCGGACGCGTATCTTTAGGCGAAGGTGTTTTAAAAATACAAAACTATGAATATGAAGATATTATAGTTTTAGACCCAGCATTGTTATTAAAATATCCAAATTTTTATAATGTTTTTCGTTCTATTTTCGTTGAGCTTGGGTTTAATCCCCAAAAGCCTATTCGTAAACAAGAGCCAAATCCATTGCCTGATCGCAAAGAACTCGATGACATTGTCTTTGACGTCTTAGGATTAACCGAGGAGGAACGCAAAGAGGTTTACTGGGCAGTAGCGGAATTAGTTCAAAATAGATTAAATAAAGCCCAAAGTGTATAATACAGATATGGCTCCCCAAATTATTGATAATAAAAATATAAAATTGAGCAATGTTTTAAAAGAAAAGCTTTCAAAATCAAAAAAAGCAAGATTTGCAGTTGGTTGGTTATTTTTGAGCGGTTTTAAAGAATTAAGAAACGAAATAGATAAATTAGACAAATTAGAAATTTTAGCTGGTTCCAAAACCAATAGAGAAACAGCCGAATTAATGCTTTTAAATAAAAAATTGGAGAGAGCTGTCAGAGATAGTTTAGAAAAAAACAGACACTTGCCAGAGGATAAAAGACAAAAAATTTTGGAAGAGGAATACAAGGAATTATTAAATGAGCCAAGTTTTATTGGCGCAACTAAAGAAAATAAAGAGTTTCTGGAGTGGTTGTTAAAAAAAATAAAAGAAAGAAAAATAGAAATTCGAATTTATTATAAAGAACCGCTTCATGCCAAGTTGTATCTTTTTGATTATGAAGATCCAAAAGAGAAAAAGGGCGAGGCAATTATAGGATCAAGTAATTTTTCTATTAGTGGTTTTGATTTGAATGCAGAATTAAATGTTAATCTCACAGATGAAGAAAATTACGAATTTCTTGATAAATGGTTTGAAGAAAAATGGGAAGAAAGTGAAATAATGGATTTTACGGCATTGGCAGCCCAAGCAATTGAAAGATCTTGGCCATTTAATCAAGATATTACTCCTTTTAGAGTTTATCTCAGGACTTTACATGAAATTTTTGCTTTTGCTGAAGAAAAGCCAAAGATTGAAATTGAGGCAGAACTTTATCAATATCAAAAAGATGCAGTTATTGATGCCTACCAGAGATTGGAAAAATACAATGGTGTTTTCTTATCGGATGTTCCTGGTTTGGGAAAAACTTATATTGGAGCAGCTCTGCTGGCCCATTTAGAAAGTGAGGGGAAATCAGCGATTGCTATTGTGCCTAAACGTTTGGTGGATTATTGGGAAGAAACATTACGGGGATTTGGAGCGATAAAAACAAAAGTTTTTTCGAATGGTTTATTAAATAAAATTTTAGACAATGAGGAATTGCTAAAAAGACCCGTTGTTCTAGTAGATGAATCGCATCATTTTCGCAATCCTGATACCCGAGGATATAATGATTTAGCAAAAATTTGTGAGGGCAAGCAGGTAATTCTAATTAGTGCCACGCCAGAAAATTTAAATATCTGGGATATTTATTGGCAATTAAAATTATTTACTCCTTACGAAGCCAATCATAATTTTAGGATTTATCCGATTAAATTAAAAGAATACTTTAAAAATTGCGAACAAAATAAAAGTGACATTGATGATTTAATTTCCCAAATATTAATTAGACGAACGAGGAGTGATATTAAAGAATATTATCCACAAGAAAAAATTATATTTCCAAAACGAAAAGGACCATTTAGAATAGATTATTCTATAGACGATGTCTATGAAGAGAGTGTTTATAAAAAAATACAAGATTTAATATCTAAATTAACCTATGCTAGATATAATATAGGTCGATATGCTATAGAGACAGAATTTGATTCTGAAGAATTTCATAAAATCCAGCAATCCTGGTTTAATTTGCAACAATTAGTAAAGACGAATCTCTTTCGAAGATTAGAAAGCAGTGTGAAAGCGTTTTTAGATACCGCAATGACTCAAGTTAAAAATCACGATAATTTTTATCGAATTTTAAAAGAAAAAAATAAAATATGGATTGGTGATATTGATAAATTAACAGAAATTAGTGACCAGATAGATAGTGGTGAAGAAATCGAATGGGTAGAGGAAGAAAATTTTTATGATAAGAAAAAGTTTAAGGTAGCTCAATTGGAACGAGACATAGAAAACGATCAGCACATATTTGAGGAACTTGTAAATTTAATTAAAGGAATTACTCCAAAAGATGATGATAAATTACAGACATTAATTAAAATTTTACAACAAGATCCAATTAAAAATAAGAAGGTAATTATTTTTACTTGTTTTGAATCAACAGCAGGATATCTTTATGAAAATTTAAAAAATGAATTTGAAAAAGTGGATATTGTAACTGGAAAAGAAAAAATAATGGAAAAAATAAAAAGATTTGCTCCAAAGGCTAATAAGGCAAAAATTAATCCAGAAGATGAAATTAATATTTTAGTTTCTACAGAAATTCTCTCTGAAGGATTAAATCTTCAAGATGGCCAAGTTGTTATAAATTATGAATTACATTGGAATCCCGTTCGTATCATTCAAAGGATTGGCAGAATAGATAGAGTAGGCAGTGAGCACGATGAGATTTTTGTTTATAATTTTTTCCCCGAAGAGAAAGCAGAAAAACAGATTAAAGTAGAAGATAGGGTGAAAAAAAGAATAGATGCCATTATTGAGACATTTGGCTATGACGAAAAAACTATAAGTTTAGATGAGCAAATTATTAAAAAGAAACTATTTGAAATTTATACAGAAAATCCAGATAGTATTGAAGAAGTCGAAACAAGATCAACAGTAGAGACTTTTGAATTAGAATTTAATAAATTGATTAAAGAGTTTCCTGATGAATACACAAAAGCATTAGAATTACCGATGATGGTCAATTGTGGGAAAAAACATTTAGAAAAAGGAGTGGTGGTTTTTTGTAGGGCTGATGATTATTGTCGATTAAGATTAGCCAATCAAAACGGAGAGATTATTAGTAAGAATGATTGGGAAATTCTAAATTATTTGAAATGCAAAAAGGAAGAAGAAAAATTAGAGTTTAATGAAAAAAATCTCCCTATTATTGAGCGTGTAAAAGAAGATTTTGAACAAGAAGCTAATAAAAGGGAGCAAGATAAAACAACAATAATAATGCTGGATCACACAAAACAAGAATTTATTAAACTATTAGAGGGATTGAAAAGGGGGGAAAGCAAGGCGTTTAAAGAGCGATGCCAACAATTAGAAGAATTTGTCCAAAACAAGCATTTGAATTATGCCCAAAATAAAAAACTAAGAGAATTGACTCGGGATTATAAAAGAAAATTTGGATTAAAAAAAGAAGAAATTATTAATGCTTTAGAACAAGAAGTTTTGTCTTTGTTAAAAAATGCCCCAGCCGAGATAATTCCTGAAGTTCAATATCGTTATGCCCAAGTTATTATTGCCGAGGAATTAAAATAACAAATATAATATTCTCACATTCTCAAGAATGTTAGAATGTTGAATAAAAAGTCAAAAAATTAATAGCAGAAAACCATGGCCGAGTTAAATGAAATTAAGCAATATTTAAGTTTTATAAAAGCGATTGGGGTAAGAAAAAAGAACAGATATTTTGCCTTACAATTATTCTTTTGTTTTTTAGATACGCTAGCTAATATTTATTATCCAAAAGAAAGAAATAGTGCTTCAAGATACGAAAAATTATTGAATAAAATTGACGTTTTGGATGGTATCTCTATTGTAAGTAACTGGGATCTTGATTATGAAATGCCATTACCAAGGTTCTTGTGGAAAATTAGATGTGCTTTTGTACACTTTTTACCTTCTGATTTTGAGAAATCAATTATAGTTGAATATTCAGAATCAAACTATCCTTATGCTTTTATGAAAGGATATTATTTGTATATTAATTTGAAATCATTAATAACGCTTTTAGAAAGCATAATAGATATTTCTATCAAAGATAAATATTTTAAAAAGAATTTTTATAAACTTTACAAGAAAGAATTTATAGAATTAAGAAAAATAATTGAAGGCGATTTCAAGCCAAGCAAAAAGTCGAAAAATTACTTGAAAAAAGTAAATTAAAAAAATTCATTAGTTTACCAACTTTATTCTCTCACACCGGAGGAAATTGAAATTGTTGAGCAGTCAGCAAATAAAAATTAAATTTTATTATAAGTTAAAGATATGAATATAAATTATGAATTAATATTGGAATTTATAAAAATTATTATTTGGCCAGGATTAATCTCCATTTTTATTTTTAAATTTAAAAATGAAATCAAAGGATTAATAAATAGAATTGTAAGTGCTGAATTCCCAGGTGGAATTAAAGTAAATTTACCGCTAGAACAGAAAACGCCAGATAAAAATATTCCAGAAGAAATTAAAGATTCTATTGAAATTAAAAAAGAATTTTCAGATAAAGAATTGAATGATTTACAACGGCAAATAAACGTTTTATTATCACAAATAAACACGCTCCGGACAGCTTTAATTTTTGAGCGTATCTACCAGACTATTTTTGGAAGTCAAATTAATCTTCTAGAAGAGCTTCGGTTAAAAGGCACTAATGGTGTTTTTTACGAAGATATAGCCGCATATTATCAGCAAATTAGAATAAAATGGCCTGATTTAAATTCTTACCCACTTGAAAATTATCTAAATTATCTAATAAATTCTGGTCTTGTAGAAGTATTTTTTGACAACGAGAAGAAAAAATGTAGAATTACCCCTTTAGGAATTGATTTTTTGGAATATATTAAAAAGTTAAATTATTCAAAAGAAAAAGTTTTTTAATAAGTCGCAATGAAAAATTTGAGTCAGTATTTAAGTGATATTAAAAAATTACTGTAAAAATTTATTTATAATGTTAAGTATTTATACTTATCCACTTGACAAGTTTTTTTGACACGAGTAATATAATTAAAAGAATATGGCTAAAGATTTGTATAGAAAATTAAAAGTGCTTCGCGAACAGTACAACTTTTCTCAGGAGTACATCGCAAATAAACTTGGCCTTTCGCGACCAACTTATATACAAATTGAAAAAGGCGAGAGGGAATTAACTATTTCAGAAGCAGAAAAACTTGCCAGTATTTTTGGATTATCTTTAGAAGATTTCATTAAAAATCCAACCTCTACTCCACTCAAAGTTGTTTTTGAGGAAAAGAAAATAAAAGAAAAGAAAAATGATATTCGTATTATTATGCCTCGGGCTAATGTTGAAAAATTTAAAGAAGTCCTGCTTTATGTATTAAATAAGGTTGGCGCCAAGCCTAATATCGGAGAAACTGCCATATATAAATTGCTTTATTTCATTGACTTTGATTTTTACGAAAAATTTGAGGAACAATTAACTGGGGCGAGATACATCAAAAATCATTATGGGCCCACACCGGTTGAGTTTAAGAAGATTACTGAAGAAATGGAGCAGCGGCATGAAATAGAGCGAGTCAAGAGTAAATACTTTCAGTATGACCAGAAAAAGTATTTGCCACGTCGTGAGCCAGATTTAAGCAAGTTGTCGGCACGGGAGATAAAGCACATAGATGAAGTTCTTGCCCGTCTTGCCGATAAAAATGCCCAAGAATTAACAAAATATTCTCATGGCGATGTACCTTGGAAAGTTCATAAAAATGGTGAGATTATTAGTTATGAGAGCGTATTTTACCGCGATCAAGAACATTCGGTAAGAAATTACGAAGATGAACTTTAATGAAATTAATGAATTTACAAAGAATTTCAAACGGTTATCAAGAAAATATAAATCATTGCCAGATGATCTATTAGAATTTAAGAAAGTGGTTTCAGAATTTCCTCTGGGAAACGGCAAACATTTTGTAATTTTACACAGTCAAGAAGAAGTAAAGATAATAAAGGCGCGATTCTTCTGTAGATATTTGAGGGGTGCGTCTTTGCGTATTATTTACGGATATCGAGGTAATGAAGAAATGATCGATTTCATCGAATTATATTTTAAGGGCGAACAGGAAAATGAGAATAAGGTGCTTATTAAAGAATACCTGCACCAATTAAACAAAGAAAATAGAACTATATAAAAAAACCAATAAAAGAATTTTGGAAATCGGATGAAAAACCAGACCACCCTCAGATTTTTAAAGAATAATAAAGAAGATCAGTAAAGATGATTTCACTTATAATGTTAAATTTGTTAGAAAAAAATCAAAACAAAAAATTAGGAGAAATTGGATAAAAAAATCAAAAAGCAAAATGCAAAAATCAAGAATAAAAAATAATTTAGACGAGAAGCAGAAAAGATTTAAATATTCAAGTGCATTCGAATCTGCAATGAGAGAATTGTTGGGCGATAGAGCTTATCATTCAGCCGATAGTGCAACAAATCCAGCGTTTGTTAAGAAGGTTTGCCAAAAAGCCTTAAATAAAATTAGAGAAAGGATTGATAATGTCGTGACTATGGACGAAAGACTCAGAGCAATGCTATTTTTAGAGATAGGTTATTTAGAAAAAGAAATATCAAAAATTAATAAAGAAAATAATGATTGGGAAATTATTAGCATCTTGTTTCATATAATAGCAAGACTTTTAGGATATGATTGGGCTAGCGGGAAAGTCTGTCGCGAGGTTGTTTATTTTCGCAATAAAAATCAAGAATACCAAGATTATCTCAATGATTTTATAGCAGCTGAAAAAAGAGAAAAAAAATACAAAAAACGGCTACAAGAGTTTGAATATATTTATTTACAAAGATGTAAAGAAGTTATTCAATTGAAAAATAAAGGATTTCATTCTAATCAAATTGCTCGAATAATGAATATGACTGAATATGCAGTAAACCAGATATTAAAAATAAAATTATTGCCAGAGATTCTCAAATTGTCAGAGCAAGGATTGAGTGATGAAGAAATAGGTAAAAGGTTAAATGAATCGGGGTTTGCCATAAGGGACTTAAAAGACGATGCATTAATAAAAGCTCGCGAGTCTATTCTAAGAAAAAAATTGAGAAAAGAAATATAGAATCCACATGACAACGGAGGGTGCATATTTTTTAAATCTTTAGAAAAGGTCAAGAAATTTGAAAAAAATTAATTGAAAATAAATTTATGGCATTTGAACCAGAAAACGTATTAAAAGGGAGAATGGGAGAATGTTTAGTGGAAGAATTACTCAAGCAATGCGGTAATAAGATTTATCGTTTTGGCTATGAGGCAGTTTTACAGAACTTGACTCAATTAGAGGATATATTTGATCGCGAAAGCGAAGTAGGGCAAAGAATCAGCTCGATTCCCGATTTTATTGTCGTGAATAAAAAGAAAATTTTACTTGTTGAAGTAAAATTTCGTACCGAACTTCCTTTTTATGAAAATGATATTAAAAAACTAAAGTTAATTGAAGAATTTTGGCGAGCAAAGATAATTTTGATTACTCCTGCCATGCCATATTTTAGGGTTTCCGATCCACCATATTTTGATAAAAAAGGTAAACTGAATTTTATCCCTTTGGATTTAGATAAAGATTTAGGGGTCACTAATGATATTTTGAAAAAGTTCAATGTTTTAGTGGAGAAATATTTCAGATTAACTAAAAATTGAACCCTCTTGCGCATGAATTTATTCAAATTTCCACATCGATTTCGAACAAACCCTTTTATTTTCATCATTTCACGATATTCTCACATTCTCAAGAATGTCAGAATGTTGAATAAAAAGGTCGAAAAATTAATTGAAAAATAAACAATGGGACAACAGAAAAAAGAAATAATTGGGGCGTGTGGGATTTGTTGTTCAACCTGTGGGCTTTATGTTAAAGGGATTTGTTCGGGTTGTAACAAAACCAAAGAAGGCGTTGAATTTTTGAAGAAAATTAATGCTAATTGTCCGGTTTTAGAATGTGCTGTTGAAAATAAAGTAGACGTTTGTTCCCGAGATTGTGAGAAGTTTCCCTGCGATCAATTTCAAAACTGGCCATTATCAGAAGAATGGATTAAAATGTACAAGGAAAGATCAAATAAATCTGAATAGTCACTTCTTTACTGTTATCTATAATATTCTTACATTCTCAAGAATGTCAGAATGTTATAAAGCCGAAATAAGGCATTAAATTACAAAGTATGAAAACAAGCAAGCAACTCGAAAGATATTTTAAAGGTGCGGCCAATCATCGGCGATTGGAAATTTTGTTTTTGGTTGCTAAAAACGAAGGCATCACTCTTGAGGGCATAGCGGAAGCCTTAAATTGCAACATCAAAACAATTTCTGAGCATACAAGAAGATTATTACAGGCGGGTTTGTTGAATAAAAAATATCACGGTCGATCAGTCGGCCATTATCTTTCGCCTTACGGCAAAATGTTAGTCGATTTTTCTAAAAAGTTTTAGCCTAACATTAAACATTCTCACATTCTTAAGAATGTCAGAATGTTGTGGAGGGGCAAAAATTAAAAATATGACAAAAATACCAGTGATTAAATCGCAAAATTTTATTTTAAGACCATTTCGTAAGGGAGACGAGTGGTCTTTGCAGA
>JAQVET010000009.1 GCA_028697615.1 Minisyncoccota bacterium | reverse complement strand
TATTCTAAAAACCACCATCATAGCCAAAACAAAAAGAATTTTATTACGCAAATCTTTGTCCTTAAAAATAAATTTAATTTTAGAAAAATCCATATTTTATTATATATCGAAATAAATTATCTTGTTAAAAATCTTTAATTTCCCAGTAAGGTTTATTCATTTTTATTTATTATTTTACCTCCTGCTTTTTCGATTTTTGCTTTTGCGTTTTTAGATAAAATACAATCTTTAATAATAACTTTTTTAGAGATATCCCCTTTGCCTAAAATTTTAATTTGAAAATCCCTAGTATTCCCTTTTTTTAAAAGACCCTTTTCAATAAGAGATTTAATATTTACCTCTTCATTATCTTGAAATAATTTATCAATTAAATTTAAATTAATTTCAATTATATTTTTGTCTTGTAAATTAAATCTATAACCTCTCTTTTTTGGAATTTTTTTAACAATATCACGCAACTGTGGTCTTATTTTTGCCCCGGCTCGAGATTTTTGTCCTTTCATACCACGACCGGAATATGTCCCTTTTTTACCTCCTCTGCCAACTCTTTTTTTTGACTTATATTTATCTTTATCTTCTAATTGAATTTGATGGATTTGCATAAATTTTAAGATTAATCTTTAATATTAAATTCATTTAATTTTTCAAGTGCCATTAATGTTGCTTTAGCAACATTAATTTTATTGGATGTTTTAGAAATAAGTTTTCCTGTAATATTTGGAATACCTGCTAATTCACAAACTACCCTTACTGCACCACCAGCGACAATACCTCTTCCCTTTTTTTGCGGTTTTAGAAAAACAGTGGCGCTATTATACTTCTCTTGAACTTCAAAAGGAATTGTTTCATTTTTTATAGGAACACTTATTAAATTTTTTGATACTTTCTTTTTTGCTTTTTCAATTGCATTTCTTACATCATTTGCCTTTGCCAGCCCCAGACCAACTCGACCATTTAAATCTCCACCAACTACCGCCACTCTAAATCTTAAACGTCGTCCTCCCGCTGTTACTCTGGTAACTCGAGCAATATCTAAAACCTGAAAATTTAATTCTTCTTCTTTTGATTCTTTTGCTTTTTTTGTGTTTTTTAGCATAATTTTATTAAAAATAAATTATAATTTAAGTCCACCTTCTCTTGCTCCCTCAGCTACTCTTTTAACCTGCCCATGATATTTATATGCTCCTCTATCAAAAATAACTTTCTCAATACCTAACTGTGTTGCTTTTTTTGCAATTAATTTTCCCACCTCAAAACCTACATCAATATTTTTAATAGATTTATTTTTATTTTTTACTTCCTTATCACCAGCAAAAGCAAGGGTTCGTGCCGATTCGTCGTCAATTAATTGAACTTCAATATGACGATTTGATCTAAAAACAGAAAGACGGGGCCTTGTTTGATTCCCTTTTATTTCACTTCTTGTTCGTTGTTTTCGCCTCAAGTTCTTTTTTGTTTTTTCTTTAATATTCATAATATTTATTTCTTAAAAATTATACTCCAGCTGCGGCCTTTTTACCCATCTTTCGCCTCACTACCTCTCCCTCATAACGTATTCCTTTACCTTTATATGGTTCTGGCGGTTTAATTTTGCGAATTTTAGCAGCAAAATTTCCCACCTTTTCTTTATCAATACCACTAATTTTTATTAAATTTCTTTCAATATCAACTTTTATATCCGATGGAATTTCTACTTTTACTGGATGAGAAAAACCAACATTTAAAACTAAATTTTGTCCCTCAATATTTACTTTAAATCCAATACCCTCAAAAATAAGATTTTTTTGAAATCCTTGATTTACTCCTTCAATCATATTTTGTATTAAAGATCGCCAAGTGCCCCAAAGACTCAAAATTTGTTTCTTGTTTCTCGAATCTATTTTAGATGGATATATATTTAATATTTTATCTTTTAAATCAATTTTAAAAATTTTGGGTATTACTTTTTCTAAATAACCCAATTTACCCGAAACCATAATTTTATTATCCTGAATTTCCACCTTCACATCATCTGGAATTACAATTGGTTTTTTTCCTATTTTAGACATAAAATTAATATTATTTTTTCCAAAAAACAAAAATTGCGTTTTGATATTCTATTATTTGTGTTTGATTCCCCAAAACTCTTAAAAACAATTTTTTTGCTTCTTCTTTCTGAAAAGGCTTTCCTAGTTCCAAAAAAGAAGTTAATTTATTTTTTACCTTTAATGGTTCACGCAAAACAAGCATTTGAAAATTTTTTTTAAGACTTGCCAATACATCATCTTGATTTTTTAAATGATGAAGCACGCCCCACATTACCCCCAAATCTCCTTTTGGCAATTCATTTTCAAGATCAATAACCTTGGCATCTATTCCTCTTTTTTTAGCCATTTCAACAAGAGATGGATGAACATCGCATCCCTTGATATTTTTGGGCTTAAATATATCTTTTAATTTTAAGGTAATTCTCCCATCACCGCAACCTAAATCAAAAAGTTCATTTCTATTCTTAAAATCGTTTGGTAATTTTTCTTTCAAAAAATCAAGTTGCTTTTTAATCGAAGAACTAATAATTATACTTGTACCAAAAAACTGATAAAGAATTGAATCCAATCTCATATTTTTACCAAATTTCACAAATAGCCTCACCGCCAATTTTTTCTTTTTTTGCTTTTTTTGATGTTATTATCCCCTTTGAAGTTGATAAAATTAAAATACCATGACCTCTTTTGGGGAAATAAAGTTCTTGACTATTTAAATAAATATGCCTGGATGGCTTAGAAATTAATTTAATTTTATGCAATGCCGGGGAATTTGTATTAAAATACTTTAATTTAACAACCAATTTTTTGTTTTTTCCTCTTTTAACAATTACCTTTTCAATAAATCCTTCTTCTTCCATTACTTTTAATATATTATATTTCATTTTAGAAAATGGCAAAGAAACTGTTTTTTTATTAACAGCAATAGCATTAGAAATTTGGGTAAACATATCAGCTATAGGGCTCATAATTTTATTTTTAAAAATATTTTTTTACCAACTACTTTTTTTAACACCAGGAAGTTCTCCTTTATTTGCTAACTCTCGAAAACAAATTCGACATAAACCAAAATCTCGCATATATCCTCTTCTTCTTCCACATTTAAAACAACGGTTAACTTTTTTAGTTTTAAATTTTGGTTTCTTTTTCGATTTTACTATTTGTGATTTTTTGGGCATATTTTTATTTAATTGGAAATCCTAAAAATTTATAAAATTCTATCGCCTCCTCCCTGCTATGAATATTTTTGACCACTACTGTAATCTCCAAACCAAAAATAAATGGAGGTTTTTCTGGATTGACCTCAGGAAAAATTATATGCTCCTTAATCCCAATTGTCAAATTACCTTTAGCATCTATAGAATTTGGCGATATTCCTTGAAAATCTCTTGTTCGAGGCAGGACAAAATTAATAAGACGAATTAAAAAATCTTGCATTCTTTTAGATCTTAATGTTATTTTAAAACCAACAACATCTCCTTTACGCAATCCGAAACTAGAAATTGATTTTTTTGCAACTGTCTTTTGGGGATATTGACCACAAATTAAAGCCAATGCCTCTGAAATCTCATCAATTACTTTTTGCTTCTTAGAAGGATCGGTATTACTTAAAATCTTGCCAATCCCAGAATTTACTACTACTTTTTCAATAACAGGGGTTTCCATTATGTTTTTATAACCAAACTTGCTACCAAGTTCTTTAAATACTTCGTCGCGAGTTTTGAAACCCTTATCTTCAACATTTTGTTCTCTTTTAATATTTTTTGGCATAATAAAATTTATATTTATATAATACTATTACATTTTTTGCAAATTCTATTTTTTTTACTTTTTCCTTTTATAGAAACCAACTTATAACCAACTCGAGTAGGTTTTCCGCAACGTGGACATAAAATTTTTACATTTGAAACATCAAGTGGCGCTGCAACATTTAAAACCTGCCCTTTTTCTCCTTGTTTTCGTGGTTTTTGATGCTTCTTAATAAGATTAAGACCTTCAACAACGATTTTATTCTCTTTAGGAAAAGATTTTAAAACCTTGCCCTTTCTACCTTTATCCTTCCCTACAATAATTAAAACTTGATCACCTTTTTTTATTTTCATATTTAATAAATTATTTAAACTACACTTTTTGCCATATTGGTAATTTTACCAAAACCTTTTTCTTTTAATTCACGAGGAATTGGGCCAAAAATTCTTGTTCCTTTTGGATTTTTTGTTTTTTCATCTAAAATTACAACTGCGTTATCATCAAAACGAATATAACTCCCATTTTTTCTACGATATGGTTTTTTTTGCCTTACTATTACTGCCCTTAAAACACTCTTTTTCTTTACAGAACGTCTTGGTTCAGCCTCTTTAACGGAAATAACAATTACATCACCTATAAAACCATATCGGTGTTTTGATCCTTTTAATATTTGAATACATTGGACTATTTTTGCACCAGTATTATCAGCAACTTTTAATTTTGTTCCCTTTTGAATCATAAATATTTAATTAATCTATTTTTTTTATTACTCGCCATTTTTTATCTTTACTTATTGGTTTTGTTTCTTCAATTATAACACTATCACCAATTTTGTATTCATCATTTTCATCATGTGCTTTGAACCTTTTTTTAGATTTATATCTTTTCTTATATTTAGAAAGCACCTTCCAAATTTCTACTTCAACAACAACGGTCTTTTGCATTTTATCTGAAACAACTTTTCCTTGTAATGTTTTTTTAGGCATATTTTTATAAAAATTTTTTAGGATAATTAATTTTAAAATGACTTTATATTTTAATTTATATTTTTCTCTTTTATAACCACATCTTTTTTAATATCATTTTCTTTCTCTTTAATTATTGTTGATATTCTAGCAATATCTCGTTTTACTTCCCTAATTTCTCTTACATTCTTAACTTTTCCTCCAGATAATGCAAAACGTAAATCTCTCAATCTTTCTCTTCTCTCTTTTAATAATTCTCGCAAAGATTCTACTGATTTATTTCTAATTTCCTTTGATTTCATAATATTAAATATAATTTATTTTATTTTACCCTCAACAATTTTAGTTTTAAATGGTATTTTACGACTTGCTTCTTTAAGGGCTTGGATACTTAAATCCCTTCCCAAACCATCTACTTCAAAAATAATTCTTCCTGGTTTTACAATAAAAGCATAATATTCAACTGAGCCTTTACCGCCACCCATTCCTGTTTCGTCCGGTTTTTTTGTTACTGGTTTTTGAGGAAAAATTCTAATCCAAATCTTACCCTTACCTTTAAAATATCTAAGTATTACTCTTCTTGACGCTTCAATTTGACGAGAATTTATCTTTCCTTTTTCAAGGGCTTTTATTCCGTATGAACCAAAAGCAAGATAATTTCCTCTTTGAGAAAGACCTTTTATTTTACCTCCGTCTTGCTCTTTTCTATATTTTACTTTTTTAGGAATAAGCATAATTTTTAAAACTAATTAGTTCTTTAATTCTTTTTTTCCTTTATAAATCCAAACTTTGATTCCAACAATTCCATAATAACAAAAAGCTGATTCTTGAGCATAATCTATATCAGAACGAATTGTTTGAGAAGGAAGTTTTCCTCTCTTAAATGTTTCCTTGCGAGCAATCTCAGCACCATCTAATCGTCCTTTTAAAATAATCTTTGCTCCTTCCACTCCTTTTTGAGAGAAGATTTTATCTAATGCTTTCTTTGCCGTTTTTCTATATGGTATTCTATTTTCAAGATCTCGAGCAATTTGCTGGGCGATAAAAGTAGCGTTTTGTTCAGGAGTTTTTAACTCTTCGATATTAATTTTAACTTTTTTACTTTTAACAAGGGAAGCAATTTTTTTAGAAATTTTTTCAACCCCCCCACCTTCTCTTCCAATTAAAAAACCAGGACGTGAACTAAAAATAGTAACTTTTATTTCATTTCCACTTCTTTCAATATAAACATCTTGAATAATACCTTTTTCAAAATTCTTTTTAAAAAAATCTCTAATTTTAATGTCTTCTCTAATCCATTTTTGATATTTTTTTGTACTAAAACCAACTGATTTCCAATTCTCAGTTACCCCTACACGAAATCCTTTTGGATGAACTTTATGTGTCATATTTAATTTAATTTAATTTAATTTATATACTTTTTCTTTGAAAAAATCTTCTTTTTGGGGACTTCCTCCTTGAAACACGCTCGTTTTGTTTTTCCCAAAAAGCTGTTTTCTTTTTTAGCTCAGATTTCTCTTTAATTTTTTGTGTCTTTTCTTCTTTCTCAAGGTCCTTATCTTTAACTTTTTCTTGTTGATTTTTTTCCTTTTTATCTAATTTTGGTTTAGATTTGCTTTTTTTACTTAAATCTCCTTCAAGTTTAATAATTATATGACTTGTCTTTTTTTCTATTGGATGTGCGCTACCCATCGCTACAGATCTCCATCTTTTAAGCTTTGGACCTTCATTAATAATAATTTCTTTAATAATTAAATCTTCCTCCTCTAAATTATAATTATGTTTTGCATTAGCAACTGCTGAATTCAACACAGAAAGCAATGTTTTTGCAGCCCTTTGGGGCAGAAAGTTTAATTGACTTTTTGCATCAGTAACATTTGTATTTTTTTTAATTAAATTAGCAACCAATCGTATCTTTCGTGGTGCCTCTTGATAATATTTTAATGAACTTTTTATTTCTATCATATTTTTTTATTCTTTTTTCTTTTTTTCTACTTCTTTTTGTTTAGACTCAATTTCTCTTTCCATTCTACCTCCATGACGAAAAAACTTTGTTGTTGGGGCAAATTCACCAAGCCGATGCCCTACCATTTCTTCATTTACTTTCACTGATATATATTCTTTACCATTATGAACCAAAAAAGTAAGGCCAATCATTTCTGGAATAATCGTACAATTCCTTGCCCATGTCTTTATGGGTTTTATATCTTGATCTTGATGCATTTTCTCAATCTTTTTTAAAAGTTTTTCATCAATGTATGGACCCTTTTTTAAACTTCTTGCCATAATAATTAAATTTTAAAGATATATTTAAAATATTTTATTTCTTTTTCTTTCTTCTTTTTACAATATATCTATTTGACCATTTTTTCTTATTTCTTGTTTTTTTACCTAAAGCTGGTTTGCCCCATGGAGTTTTTGGATACTTAAGACCAATTGGTGCCCTTCCTTCTCCTCCACCGTGAGGATGATCGATAGGATTCATAGCAGAACCTCTTACAGTAGGACGAATTCCCATATGTCTTTTTACACCAGCCTTTCCTATAACTCTTATTTTATTTTCGGGATTTGATACAACTCCTATAGTAGCAAAACAATCTTGATAAATCAATCTTTGTTCTTTAGATGGAAGTTTAACAAGAACAAAATTACCTTCTTTGGAAAGAATTTGTGCTGAAGTTCCTGCTGATCTTACAATTTTTCCACCTCTACCTGGTTCAATTTCTATATTAAAAATTGGCATTCCAACTGGAATATTTTTTAAAGGAACACGATTACCTACTTTTATTTGAGCTGTGTTGCTACAAACAACTTCATCACCAACTTTTAAACCATCAGCAGATAAAACATAAGCCCTGCTTCCATCTTCATATTTTAAAAGGGCTATAAAAGCTGATCTATTTGGATCATATTCCAAGGCTTCTACTTTTGCTGGAACATCAAGTTTTTTTTGTCCAAAATCTATAACTCTATATTTTCTTTTTGCACCACCTCCTCGATGACGAACAGTAATTCTACCCATTTTATTCCTTCCTGCTTTTTTCTTTAAAGGTAAAACCAAAGCCTTTTCAGGTTTCTTTTTTGAAAGCAGAGAATAATCAATCGTCTTCATTCCTCTCTGTCCTGGTGTAATTGGTTTTTTAACTTTCATATAAATTTCAATTGTAAATTATAAAATTACCTTGGTACAAGTTCTATTTTATAACCTTCTTTCAAGGTAACAATTGCTTTTTTATAAGCTGGCTTGTATCCTTCAATTCTGCCTAACCTTCTTTTTTTTCTTTTAATTTTAACAATGTTAACACTTTTTACTTCTACACTATAAAGTTTTTCTACAGCCTCTTTTATTTGTCTTTTATTTGTATTAGAAAAAACCCTAAAGACATACTTATTCTTCTCTGCAAGATCAGTAGCTTTTTCTGAAATATGTGGATAAACCAAAGATTTTGCTGCCAAATCATCAATTTTTTTAGTGGATTCTTCTTTAATCTTTGCTGGTTTTAAATTAGAATTTTTTTTCTCAGGTTTTTTCTTTATCTCTTCTTTTTTCTTGGTTTTTGGTTTTGTTTCTTTCGACTTATTAAATAATTTCATAATATTTTATCTTTAAATTTCTCTATTGCCCCTTTTTCAATAATTAAATATTTTTTTGAAAGCAAAATATATGGATTTAAAGATGTGGGTTCACAAAATCCAATATTTTTAATATTAGAAAAAAACTTTAAATAATCTTTATGTGAATCATCCAGTACTATTAATTTACTTTTATCTTTTAAATCAGTTTTAATTCGCGAAAGATTATCAATAATTTTTTGTGCAGATTTTGTTTTTAAATTATCGAATTTTAAATCATCTAAAAAAATTATTTCTCCGTCCTGTAGTTTTTGTGAAAGAACCATAAAAAGTGCCTTTCTTCTCATTTTTGATGGTAATTTCTTTTCATATTTTTTTTCTTGAGTTGGTCCAAATGTTACTCCACCTCCCTTCCAAATCGGAGATCTTATTGAACCATGTCTCGCCCTGCCAGTTCCTTTTTGTCGCCAAGGTTTTCGACCACCGCCTGAAACTTCTGACCTATCTTTTGTACTCGCTATTGGTTTTCTTTCTAATGCCTGGTAATATAAAACTGCCTGATGCACCAAGTTAGAATTAAATTGAATATTAAAAATTTCTTTCGGAAGATTAATCTCTCCAACTTTTTCACCTTCTTGATTAAATAAATCTGCTTTCATATTTATATTGCTTTTATTTCAAGAAGCGTGCCCTTTCTACCAGGAATCGCTCCTTTAATATAAAGTAAATTATTCTCTGTATCAACTTTATATATTTTCAAATTTTTAATTGTAACCCTCTTACCACCCATCCTTCCTGCCATTTTTTTGCCCTTTAGAACCCTCTGAGGCCCTGTCATTCCAATGGACCCAGGTTTTCTTAAAGTGTGCTTTGTACCATGACTTTTAGGAGCACCAGAAAAACCCCATCTTTTTACCACTCCTTGAAATCCCTTAGCTTTAGAAACTCCAGAAACCTGAACTTTTTCTCCTTCTTTAAATATTGAAACATCAACTTTATCTCCAATATTTTTAGAATTATCTTTTATTTCTTTTGGGTCTATCCTTATTTCTTGAAGATATTTAAAACCTTTTCCCTTTTCAGTTTTTTTAATCTTGTTTTCCTTCTTTTCTTGGTAACCCAATTGCAAAGCACTATAACCATCTTTTTCTTCTTTTTTTAATTGAGTAACAAAACAAGGACCAGCTTTTACAATAGTCACTGGTATAACATCTCCTGATTCATCAAATATTTGCGACATTTTCAATTTTTCTCCTAAAATAAATTTCATAATACCTTAATAATTAAAATCTGGGCATTTAGCCCAGATTTAATCAAATACTTTCTTTTTAACGACTAAATGCTTATAAAATTAACAATCTTAATATGCTTTAACAAAATACATAATAATAATTCTCTATTTTTATTTTTACCTTGTGAATTAAATTTAAAATATTACATTTTAATTTCTATCTCTACTCCTGCTGGCAAATTCAAATCTTGCAGAGCCTCGATAATCTTCTTTGTAGGATTTAAAATTTCAATTAAGCGCTTGTGCACCCTTATCTCAAACTGCTCCCTTGTATCTTTATGAACGAATGTAGAACGATTTACTGTATATTTATGAATCTCTGTAGGAAGCGGAATTGGACCGTGGACCTTTGCTCCCAATATAACAACGGTTTCAACAATTTGTTTAGCTGAAGCATCAATTACTCGATGATCGTAAGCTTTTGCTTTTATTCTAATCTTAGGCACAACAGTGGTGCTGTCTTTCGCAGAATCATCTTTTTTATTTTTAGATTTTACTTCTTGATCTTTTGCTGGCATAAAAATTATCTCCCATTTTTAATCTTTGTTTATTTTGGAATTTTAAACAATAAATAATTTAACCACAAATTATTTTATAATTTTTGTAATTACCCCAGCGCCTACTGTAATACCTCCTTCTCTTATAGCAAATCTTTGTTTCTCTTCCATTGCTACAGGAGCAATCAACTTAATTTTTATATTTACTGTGTCACCAGGAATAACCATCTCTGTACCCTCTGGAAGTGTCACCTCGCCTGTAACATCAGCTGTTCTAATAAAAAACTGCGGTTTATAACCAGAGAAGAATGGACTATGTCTACCTCCCTCCTCTTTAGTTAAAACATAAACCTGCGCTTCAAATTCTTGATGAGGAGTGATAGTTCCCGGTTTTGCTAAAACTTGTCCTCTTTTAACATCCTCTTGTTTAAGACCCCTTAAAAGTACTCCGACATTATCACCTGCTCGACCCTCATCTAATGTCTTTTGAAACATTTCAATTCCTGTAACAACTGTTTTTTGAGTTTGTTTTAAACCAACAATTTCTACTTCATCATTTAAGTGGACAGTACCTCTTTCTACCCTTCCTGTAACCACAGTGCCTCTTCCAGAAATAGTCATAACGTCTTCTATAGGCATTAAAAATGGCTGATCTAATGGTCTTTCTGGTTCTGGAATATAAGTGTCAAGAGTTTGTATCAAATCTAATACAGGTTTAGCGGCTTCATCATCTTTGCTTTGCGCACTTAGTGCTTTTAAAGCAGATCCTCGAATTACTGGAATATCTTTTCCTGGAAATTCATATTTTGTAAGAAGCTCTCTAATTTCTTCCTCTACAAGATCTACAAGTTCTGGATCATCAACTTGATCAACCTTATTTAAGAAGACAACGATTGCAGGAACACCTACTTGCCTTGCAAGTAAAATATGCTCTCTTGTTTGAGGCATTGGACCGTCTGCTGCTGAAACAACTAAAATCGCTCCATCCATCTGAGCAGCACCTGTAATCATATTTTTAATATAATCAGCATGCCCTGGACAATCAATATGAGCGTAATGGCGTTTCTCTGTTTCGTATTCAACATGGGAAATATTAATAGTTAATCCCCTTTCTTTTTCTTCAGGTGCAGCATCAATCTGCTCAACAGTTTTTTGGGTAACTGGAAAACCAGCCAAATTTAAAACGTGAAGTATAGCTGCAGTTAACGTAGTTTTACCATGATCAACGTGACCAATAGTGCCTACATTAATATGCGGCTTTGTTCTTTCAAATTTTTGTTTTTCTGCCATAGTAATAAATTTTTTAAAAATTCAAAAATTGGATAAATTATACTATATATGACCTTTTATAAATTAATATTTTAATAAACTTAAAAGCAAAAGTCAAGTGCTGTTTTTTTATCAAGTGCTATGTCAATGTAATACTTTAAGATACTTTGTTTAAGATTAAGGATATTGAAAAAATCACGAAATAAAATGCCCCTACCAGGAATCGAACCTGGATCTAAGGCTTAGGAGTCCCTTGTTTTATCCATTAAACTATAGGGGCGTATTAAAAATAATCTCTTACTGGGTAAAAACGATAAAAAAATCCAAAAAATGATTTAAATCAAATAGTTTCCTGCAAAGTTTCGGGGAATTATTGTTTGTTAACTTAAAATTTAAAAATCAATACCCTTTTTGGCTTTCTCCCCTTTTTGAAATGGATGTTTAATTTCTCTAAATTCTGTTACCAAATCAGCAATTTCAATAATTTCTTTGGGAGCATATCTACCAGTTAACACTATATCTAATCTTCTGTCAACTTTTTTAAAAAAACTTAAAAATTCTTTTTTATCTATTAACCTGTAATACAAAGCAACATTTATTTCGTCCAAGATAAAAAAATTATACTTTCCAGACTCTAAATTTTTCTTTACAAAATTCCATCCTTTTTTAATAAGGTTTTTATATTCTTCAGAAAATGGTTTTATCCCCCTTTTTTTAAGTTCTGGCCTGCCGGTAAGTTGATCTTCTGGTAAAAAAAATCCTTTAAGGCCGAATGTTTTAATTTCAAAAAGATTTTTTAAAATTTTATATTCAGAAGAATTTTTAGTTTTTAAAAATTGAACCATTAAAACTTTCCTGCCAGCACCTTTTGCTCTAATCCCTTTTCCTATAGCTGCAGTAGTTTTCCCCTGCCCGTTACCTGTAAAAACAAAAATCATAAATTTGAGATTGCTTCTTAGCAATTTTTAATAAAATTAACTACTACTACAAAGTCCCCAACCACAATTTGGACATTTCTTGCATCCTTCTTCAAAAACTAACTGAGACTCACAATTTGGACAAATATTAATTTCTCCATTTTCAAAAACACCTGGTTCATGATAAATAGAAGGCCCTTTTGCTTTTACATCTTTTAACGGAACAAGTTTTTCAATTTCTTTTTTTATATTTTTCTTTTTTGGATTTTTTACTTCCTTTTTAACACTCAGTACGCCTTTAATAGAACCCATACGAAAGACAGTAATATCTTTACATCCTAAATCGTGTGCAAGAATATATGCTTTTTCTATATCTTCAACAGTAGTATTTGGTAAAAAATTTATAGTTTTAGAAATTGAAGAATCTGTCCATTTTTGAAAAGCGGCTAAAGCCCTTATATGATTTTCAAATTTAATATCCCCAGCCACTTTAAAAATTTTTTTAAAATTAGCAGGTATATAACTTATGTTTTGCACAGATCCATCTTTATCGGCAACCTCCTTGATCAACTCTTCATCAAAAAGTCCTTCTCTTGTCATCTTTTTTTCAAAAACTGGATCGACATAATAAAATGAACCAACAGCCACTTTTTTCTCAAAAATTAAACTAAAAACTGGTTCAATTCCTGATGAGCAACCGGCAATCATACTGATACTTCCTGTTGGCGCGATAACTGTCGTAAAAGCATTACGCAAACCATATTTTTTAATCTCTTTTTTAAGTTTTGACCAATCCAAAATCTCCTTTTGCCATTTATAACCAAAACCTGGAAGGCGAGATTTTCTATCCTCGATACCACTGAAAGGAAGTTTGCCCTTTGGATAAAAACTTTTATTAAAATACGGAAACCGACCTCTATCTTTTGCAAGTAAAATAGAAGTTTCTTTTGAATAAAAATTCAAAAATTCCATCACTTCATCCATAAAATCAAAACCATCTTGACTATCATAGGGAATTTCAAGTTCGTAAAGCACATCACCAAGTCCCATTACTCCAAGACCAATTTTTCGAGTACTCAAAGTCATCTCCTCAATTTCTGGTAAAGGGTAAAGATTCACCTCAACAACATTATCTAAAAAACGAGTAGCAATTTGAATAGTTTTTTTAAAATCATCCCAATCAAATTCCACCACAGGATCTTTAATTTCTTTATTTTTTTCTTTGACAAAAGCCCAGAGATTTATACTCCCCAAATTACAACTTTCATTAGGATAAAGTAAAACTTCACCACAGGGGTTGGTCGCTTGAATGGGTCCTAATGTCTCCAAAAATGGATTATATTGATTTACTCTATCTTCAAAAACCACTCCTGGTTCTGCGGATTCCCATGCCTGATATGCTATATGTTGAAAAAGTTGTCTTGGACTAATATATTTTACTATCTCATTATTTCTTGGATTAATCAAAGGATAGGGTCTATCTTTTTCAAAGTATTCCCAGAAATCTGATTTTATCAAGCAAGAAATATTAAAATTTTGCAGAGCTGCGTTTCCTTCTTTTGCCTTAATAAAATCTTCAATATCTGGATGATTAGAATTTAAAATACCCATATTCGCCCCACGCCTTACTCCTCCCTGCTTTACTACATCTGTCATTTTATCATAAAGAGACATAAAACTAATCGGTCCACTTGCTACCCCACCGGTTGATTTTACAAAATCACCATTAGGTCTTAATTTCGAAAAATTATAACCTACTCCTCCACCGGACTTAAAAATAATAGCTGCTCTTCCCAATGTATCCATAATACTTTCTATAGAATCTTCAATATCTAAAACAAAACAAGCACTTCCCATTCCAAGTTCTCTACCAAAATTAACAAGAGCAGGAGTATTTGGCAGGAACTTTCTTTGAACCATTATCAGGTAATACTGCTCTACCTCTTTTTCATAATGATTAAATTCTCCTTTTTCAATTTTCTCCAAAAGATCTGACCATCGAATTTTCATTTGCTTTTTTTTATTAAAACGATCATACATCCTCTTTAAGGCTTCAAGATGAAATTTATTTAAAGTATACCTGCCAATTTTAATTTTTCCTTCAAATTTATCTGCATTAAAACCTTCCTCTTTGTGCACAACATTTCCCTTTTTTCGAGAAACCCTCTTATCAAATAAAATAGATGGCAATGTTACATGAATAGATACCCTTTCAAAAAGCTCTTTTGGAGATTCAATAATGTTGCCATCTTCGTCTTTCTTAAGATAGCGAGAAGCTAAAACTTTTAGAGCATTGATATCAAACATCTTATCCACTTCATCTATCTCTTCTTTATTCAAAATTCTCTTTTTTTCTTCTCTAATTTCTGTTCTTTTTCTTCTATAGAGAATGTATGCCTTTGCTACCCTTGCTCTACCAGCCTCAATAAGAGCCTGTTCAACAACGTCTTGGACTTTTTCTACTGTGGGAATTTCTTTAGGAGACAATTCTTTTTTTAAAATTTCCACTACCTTTAAAGCTAGAGTGTTAGCAAAATCAAAATCAGGAGAACCTACTGCTTCGGTTGCTTTAAAAATAGCATTTGCAATCTTAGATAAATCAAAGTCAACTATCCTTCCATCTCTTTTTTTAATTTTATTGATATCTTTTTTCATAAACAAAAGTATAGCAAAAAAAATTATAAATTACAAATACAATAC
>JAQVET010000068.1 GCA_028697615.1 Minisyncoccota bacterium | reverse complement strand
CGGATATTATTCGTACGCGGGTTGATTATACTTTTATTTTACTCTTGCTTTTTTATAAAGCAGTTTCTGATCAATGGGAAAAACAATTTCAAGAAAAATATCAAGAGTTTGTTAAAGAAGGGCTAGAGCAAAAAGAAGCAGTAAAAGAGGCTAGTCAGCCTTATTATCATACTTTTTATTTAAAAGAAGAATTGCTTTGGGAAAATTTAAGAAAGGATCCTTTAAAACTTCCGGAAAATCTTTCTAAAAATCTTAAAGAAATTGCTGAACTTAATCCAGATTATAAAGATATTTTTTTACAATTTGATTTTCACGCTTTTACAACCAATCAAGAAAATAGTGCTATTTTAAATAATTTGTTTGAACTTTTTAGTAAATACTCTTTTGAAAATATAAGCACTGATATTTTAGGTGATGCCTATGAATGGATTTTAAAATATTTTGCTCCAACCAAAGCAAAAGAAGGAGAAGTCTATACTCCTCGAGAAGTAATTCGGTTAATGGTGGAAATTTTAGACCCAAAACCTCAAAAAAGCGTTTATGACCCAGCAGCCGGCAGTGCTGGGATGTTGATTATTGCTTATCAGTATGTTAGAGAAAAGTATTCAAAAGAAAAAGCTGATACTTTATTTTTGTATGGCCAAGAACAAAATGGAAAAACTTTAGCTTTAGCAAAAATGAACGCTATTTTACACGGAATTAAAAATATTACTTTACTTGAAGGCGATACCCTTTTATATCCAAAGTTTAAAACCCAAGACGGCGTTAAAAAATTTGACTATGTGATAGCTAATCCTCCTTGGAATCAAAAGAATCTTTATGATGAAGATACTTTAAAAAAGGGAGAGTATTGGCGAGAGAGATTTCCCTTTGGGTTTCCGACTCGGCAATCAGCTGATTGGGTTTGGATTCAGCATATGTTAGCTTCGATGAAAAACGAAAGCAAGGTGGTGGTGGTCATTGATACTGGGGCTGTTTCCCGCGGCGGCAGAGAAAAAGCAATCCGCCAAAAAATTGTAGAAAAAGATTTAGTTGAGGCAGTTATTTTGCTTCCGGAAAAACTTTTTTACAATACCGGCGCGCCGGGATTGATAATTGTTTTTAATAAAAATAAACCAGAAGAAAGAAAAGAGAAAATTTTACTTATCAATGCCAGCAAAGAATTTGTTGCCGGTAAGCCGCAAAATTCTTTAGGTAAAGACAATATTAAAAAGATTACAGATGTTTATCGGAATTTTAAAGAAGCAGAGAATTTTAGTAAAATCATTACTTTCAAAGAATCTGCTGAAGCTGATTATAATCTTTCTCCTTCGCGATTTGTAAGTGTGGTTGAAAAAGAAGTATATAGGCCAATTAAAGAGATAATCAAAGACCTCCAGCAGACAGAAGTAGAAAGAAAAAAAATTGAGGTAAATTTAGAGAAAATTTTGAAGAAACTAAATTTTTAGCAAATATGTTTCATCCAAAAACAGGGAGAATTAAAAAATTATCTCAAAAATATCCTGATAGAATATTAGAATTAGAGAAAATTTTTGATAAGAAAACAAATATTTATATTGATTTTGCTAATGTTATACGTTGGCAAGATAAACTTAAATGGCGTATTGATTTAAAAAGATTAAAACAATTTTTAGATTCTTTTAGTAATATAGAAAAAATTAAATTTTACAATGGAAAGATTGAAGGAGATGAAAAATCCTTAGCGATTTTAGAAGAAGCCGAAAAATGCGGTTATATTGTTAAGACAAAACCGGTGAAAATAATGCAATTGTCAATTAATGTATCCAGTATATCGCCCAATTCGCCAGAAATCTTGAAAAATTTTATAAGAGCGCCATTGCTTAAAAAGTTAAAAGTTGAAGCGATAGAATTCTTAAATCACCAACTTAAAGAACTTAACCAGCAAGGAATTTTGTTTGTTCAAGATTTGAAATGTAATTTTGATGTAGAAATTGGCAGGGATATGTTGGTTGATTATGAAAAGAATAAAATTGAAAATTTTATTTTGTGGAGCGGTGACAGCGATTTTGCTGATCCTGTGAATCAATTATTAGAAGATGGTAAAAAAGTTGTTCTTTTTGCCACAGTAAGACGAGTTGCCAGCGAGTTGAACGAATTACAAAAAAAAGGATTATTTATTTTTGATATCCAAAAAATTAGGAATTTTATTTGTTGGAAAAGAGAGATTTTGTCGTCATAAACGCAAAAGAGACCCTTTGCAGGGCCTCCAAGCTTTAGAAATATTGGTTATTTCTAACCATCTATATATTATCAAACGTACATTTCTTGTCAAGTGGGCGTATAAGTTCAAACTTCCTTGTCGATATATTAGCTAAAACTATGCTTAACTGGTCAACAAAAAAATTAGGAGAGATTCGAGAAGAGATTAAAAAAGAAAAAGCACCGATAGGAGCGATGCCATATATTGAAATTGGAAATGTAAATGTTGAAAGTAAAAAAGTAAATTTTACAGAAAAAGGCGCAGTTAAGGGAAGTATTTTTTGTCCGGAAGGGTCAATCTTAATATCACGAGTGAGACCCACGAGGGGTGCGGTAGTATTAGTTAATAAAAAATATGCCGTATCTTCTGCTTTTACCATTATTCAACCTAAGATCAATCCTCGTTTACTTTTTTACTTTTTAGCTTGGAATAAAAATTTTTTTGAATATTTAGGAAATCTACAAAAAGGAACTAGTTATCCATCTGTTAGAGAAAGTGATATTTTAGATTTTGAAGTTTCTTTCCCAGAAGATAAAGTTGAACAGCAAAAGATTGTTTATATTTTGGATAGTATTCAGGATGCGATAAGAACACAGGAGAAGATTATTGAGAAAACAAAGGAGCTGAAAAAATCTCTCTTGAATGAGATTTTTAATTCAAAAATCAAAAGTCAAAAATCAAAATTCAAAATTAAAAGATGGGAAAAACTTGGAAACCTTTGTGAAAAGCCAGAATATGGATATACTGCTAACTCTATTAAAAAATCGCTGGGGCCTAAATTTTTACGCATCACAGATATCCAAGACGAAAAAGTAAATTGGGAAAATGTACCCTTCTGCGAATGTAAAGAAGTGGGTAAATATCTTTTAAATGATAGAGATATTCTTATTGCACGAATTGGGGCAACTACTGGTAAGACATTTTTAATTAAAAATCCACCGAGGGCTATTTTTGGTTCTTACCTTATTCGCATTAAAACAAAACCAAAATTATTTTCTGATTTTTTAAACTATTACTTTCAAAGTTCACATTACTGGCGACAAATAAACCAGTTAAAAGGTGGAAAATTAAAAGGTGGTTTAAATATTCCGATTTTACAAGGTTTACGGGTTCCTCTTCCTCCCCTTCCCGAACAGCGTGAAATTGCCGAAATTCTTCAAACTATTGACCAAAAAATTGAGATTGAGCAAAAGAAAAAGGCGCTTTATGAAGAACTCTTTAGAACGATGTTAAATAAATTAATGACCGGAGAAATAAGGGTTGATAATTTGA
>JAQVET010000067.1:2145-3641 GCA_028697615.1 Minisyncoccota bacterium | reverse complement strand
GCAGAATACCCGGCGATTATTTCCACATTCGTATCCTGTATTTCCGGAGTTTCAAGCTTTGTTCCGATTAAATTTATCGGATACCCTTGAATTTTTTCCCTGGCCTGATCAAGTTTTTTCTGATTTCCGGTAATAAAAATCAAATCAAGCATGTATCCTCCTTAAATAAATAATTAAACAAAATCACTATGTGGCTTATGACTAAGCTTCAAATAACGGATAATTTCATTATAATAATTATATCTATAGCCACAGAGTTTTGCACACTTCAAAGTGGAAACTTGCTTAAGCACTTCTTTCCTTTGGTTCCCGTTCCAAACCTCAAGGAAGCTTTCTTTAATTTCACCAAAATCAAATTTGTCTTGATATCTTAAAGCACAGCAGGGATATACATGTTTGTTGGCACAGACAACAGCTGAAAGAGGTGAAGCAAAACAACTGGAAGCAGCGAGTTTTTGTTTAATTTCCTGTCCATGGAAAGAATCAACCAAGACAGAGATGTTAAGCTTCTCTCCCAGTTGCCTGGCACTGATAAAATCGTCTTCCTTGTCTTCTGTGGAGATTTTAGATTTCAAAAGCCTTTCTTCAAAAAGGACTCTTCTCAGACCGACATAATCCACTCCTAATTTTTTACCAAGTTCAACCGCTTCCGAAGACTTTTTTACATTCCCATGATCAAAACAAAAGTTAATGCCCACCAGAATATCTTTATCTTTTCTGTTCTTTATCAAATACGAAATGTTCTCAATAATTCGGTTAAATCCAAACTTATCAGTCTTGGGACGGTGTATCCGGTCATGATCTTCCTTGTTTACGGCATCAAGGCTAATTCGAACACCTTCACAGGTCTCGATAATAGTATCGATTATTTGCTTATTAGCCGCAGAAAAATTTGAGATAATCGCTACTTTCAAACCAACTTCTTTGCAAAACTTTAGAATATTGGTGATTTTAGGATGTAAAAGAGGCTCTCCTCCGCCTTTAAATAAAACAGATTTTACGCCAATATCTTTAAACTCCTGAAGTAATTTTTTGACAAAATCTTCTTCAACTGTTATCGGTGAGTGAAAAGGGTCACTGCACCAGATACAGTTATGGTTACAAAAATTCACCAGATCAAGTTCAACCATTACCGGAATAATGTCCTTTCCCTCCGCTAAATCAATAAATCTGTCAAGATGGTTTATATATTTATATGGGCTAAAAGCATCTAATGTTTTCATTGTAATAATGATTGCTAATACAAGTGGTTTCTATTATAAACTATATTTACCGATATCTCAATTGGGTCTAGACTAGATTAGAGCTGTATAATAACTTAAATGTCTAGTAAAATACGGTAAAAATAAATATTTAAAACTGACGCCCATTCTTAGGAGAAAATTTCGTGATATTTTAATGCATTTCTGTTTAGATACTCCCGCGAGCAAAACAGCTGATCTAACCAACGCCAACAGAAACACGGTAAACAGATTATACAATTTTTTAAGAGAAGA
>JAQVET010000067.1:0-2045 GCA_028697615.1 Minisyncoccota bacterium | reverse complement strand
AAAAATGATAAATTATAGGCTAAAATCCGTTAATCAGGACTTCCTAGTACGTGAAGTATCATTCTTTCCCCAACTTGCAGATAAAAGAAATTCTTCTTACTCATATGTTTTACTTAAAAAAGAAGGATTGACGACATTTGATATTATCGACATAATTAAAGATTATTTTAAGTTGAGCTTGGGAGATGTCTCAGCCGAAGGCCTGAAAGATGAAGACGGCGTAACAGAACAATTAATTTCAATAAAACATATTCTCAATGAGACTGACCTGAAGAATTTCAACTCCTACTTATGTAAAATAAATAAGAAAGCGCAAATACTAAGAATTTCAGGTTATGGCAATGATCCGGTACAGCCGGGGACACTCCACGGTAATACTTTTGAAATTTCAGTCAGAAACCTGACAGAGACTCAAGCAAAAAAAATTTTACTTTGGTGTCAGAACAACAAATATTTCTCGTTTATCAATTACTATGATAGTCAAAGATTTGGGACGCCGGAAAGTATTCATAATACTCATTTGATCGGAAAAGCAATTGTTAATAATAATTGGAAAAGGGCATATTCAGAATTTGTCAAATCTGGGGATGCTAATCAAATTACAATTAATCCCAATGCCGCAAAGCTGGACAATACTCAATACCAAAAGTTAATGACCGAAAACATAAACCCACAGAAAATTTCATTTTTTATCTCTTCCTACAACAGCTACAGGTGGAACCAAAAAGTTTCAGATACCCTGTCCAAATGTGAAGGAAGCTTTTTTTTCAATTTTGATATCATCGGCAAACTCGCCATTTTTAATAAAAACGGTTTTACTTGTCCCAACAGCGTCTCTATTTCTGCCTATGAATATGACAAAGAAAGTGGCTTGGTGAAAAAGAAAATTAAAACTAGAAGTCTAATTGTAACTACTACCATCATTGCTTCTAAAACAAGTGGAGATGAATTAAACAAAGGTAAATTCAAAATTATTCTCTCCTTTTTCCTGCCAATGGGATCTTACGCAACTATGGCTATCAAGCAACTGTTTTGCACCATTTTCAATACATGACAAAGTCATGAATTTCTTATTTTATTTTGTAGCGACAGAAAGTTAAAACCATAAAATTTTCGACTTTTGCGTTTTTTTCTTTTTACCGAATTTAGAAAAATTCGGAGTTCGGAGCCGACTTTTCCAAGCCTAGGTAGCGCCAGTTAAGATGAGGAGCGAGCGAAGCGAGCGACAAACCCGATGAAGGGCTAACAGTTTTCTTGAAAATAGGTTCGAATTTTTTTGTAAACGTCCGCCAAGGGCGGACAGGCATTGCGCGCCAAGAAACAGATCCCAAATTCCAAGCACCAAATCACAAATAAATTACAAATTCTAATTTCCAAAATTATAAACAAAAAATATTTCTTACCCTTTCTCTTTTTTCCATTTTGAGGAATTTGTAGGGGTCGACCTATGTGTCGACCCGATTAATGGTTTTAAATAGGCAAGCGCAGACCCCTTTGATGGGCGGACACATGGGTCCGCCCCTACAACTCGCGTTTATTCGCGTCTCCCAACACACAAGTAATGTGTTTCCTAATTTCTCAATTTCAGCGAGCGTGAGCGAGCGAATTTCTTAATTTCTTTTTTTTAACAATTTAGCAGTCTAACAGTGTCTTGCCTACAGCCTTGCCCGCTGCGCCACCTCTACTCCCACCAGCGCCCGATCCCGACCATACTTTAACCGCGAAAGCTCTTTAATTTTTTCCGCCAGTTTGGGGTTCTCTAAAGCTTTTTCCCGACTCATATCTTTGGTTAAATCAATAGAAAAGGGCCGCACCGGCTCATTGTTGACAATTGTTTTCACATAAGCGTTAAAGCGCTCGATGTTTAAAAGATCATTCTCGCCAAAAACCGGGGCAAACTCATGCTGAAGATAGGAAGCATCGGCCACCCCCACCCTAAAGGAAACAAGGGTGCCCACATTGCCAAAAACCGCATTTTTAACCTCTTCTTCCATTTGGCCAATAAACTGGTTGGCAACCGTTAAATTAAGATGATATTTACGCGC
>JAQVET010000066.1 GCA_028697615.1 Minisyncoccota bacterium | reverse complement strand
TAAAACCAAAACCGAAAGTAATAGTGCCGGAACACTTGAGGGAGTTTCTGGTAAAATTCCAGCAGATGGATATTTTTTGATTTGTGATAATGAATATATTAATAAGATAAAGTGTGATTTTCCAAAAGCCGGTCTTTCTTTAACAGACTTGCCAAATAGCAATGGTGATTTAATTTTAAAAGATAAAAATAGAATAGTAATTGATACAGCAGTTGGTGATAAATGGCCTGCGGGTAAAAAAACTGGTAGTGGCGAAAATACAAAATACTATTCAATGGAAAGAATAAATCCAAATGTTTCTGGTAGTGAAAAATGTAATTGGGATACAGCCAAAGAAGAAAATAGCTTTTCGATTGATAACAAAACATATTTTGGCACTCCAAAAGAAAAAAATTCTCAATTTTCAACAGATGATTGCACAATATTTTATGCAGACGCTGGAGAAAATATTATATCTGTTATAGGAGAAGAGATCACTTTTGATGCTTCACAATCAAAGGGCAGAATAAAAAAATATACTTGGAATTTTGGTGATGGCAACACTGTAGAGGGAGAAAAGGTGATTTATAAATATAAATTTCCTGGTAAATATATTGTTTCTTTAATAATAAGTGATGGAGAGAAAGAAGATAGTGATACCATAGAAGTAAGCATTTTCCCAAACTCCATTTTTATTTCTGAATTTTCTCCCAAAGATAAATGGATTGAAATTGTTAATGAATCTGATCAAATTCAAGACATTTCTGGTTTTTCTATTTCTACTAAAAATGATGAAATTGAGTTTACTTTTCCTCTTGGTACATATATTGCTCCAAGAAGTTTTATATTACTCTCTGGAAATAAATTTATTTTTTCAGATGATTTTGTTTCATTTTTTTATCCATCTGGCGATTTAGTTTATAAAATTGCATATAATAAAAAAATTTCTCTGTCTTTTTCTGTAGTTAAAAAGGGAAATGAATATTTTTATACTGAAATAAAAACACCTGGTATGTCAAATATTATTAATTGGGAAGAAGGAGTAAAAAATCAGCAAAGTAGTTCGAGTGCTACTAGTGCCAATAATCCAACGCTTAATAAATCGAAAAATATTGAAAATAGCGAAAAAATTATTGAGGTGCAAAAACCCTCGTTGAATTCTGAAAAAAATTTAAATAATCAAGAAACAAAACAAGCTAAAAATTCAACCGCTGCAACAAAGAAATTTTTACCAACCAACCTTTTAGCAAAAGCAAATCAAAAACAACTTGTTTTATCTTCTTTTGGTGTTGTTACTTTTGCTGGTTTGTCAGGGAGTTTATTAGTTCGTAAAAGACATCAGATCAAACAAAAAAAGCCCTCTCTTTAATTAACAAGATTTGTTCTCTCGCAAAAGCGAGAAAATAAAAGAGGGCTTTTTTATTTTTAGCAAATGTTATTATTCAGTTTCAGTTTCTTCAACAGGTGTTTCCTCTTCTTCAGGACTTACTTCTTCCTCTTCTTCAGGACTTACTTCTTCCTCTTCTTCAGGACTTACTTCTTCCTCTTCTTCAGGTAATGTCTCTTCTTCAGTTGGAGTTGTTCCCTCAGTTGGCGTTGTCTCTTCTGCTGGTTGACTAGCTATTACTGCCCAAACAATTAAACCAATTACTACAATAATTAAAACAATCCAAATTGCTGATATACCTCTTTGTGCTTCCATTTTTTTATTTAATTTTATTAATTAAAGGCGACCTTTTCTTTTGTTAATTTATAATTTTATACAAGAAATTTTGATTTTTTGTTATCTTGCACAAAATTCTTTTTTATTTTATCATATTTTTAAATAACTTGCAACCCCTTTTCATATCAATATTTAATTATTAAAAATATAAAATTATGTTTAAAAAAATAAACGATTTATTTTCAAAACTTCCCAAAAAACAAAAAATAGCTTTTATATCTCTTGTAATAGTTGCTATTTGTCTTGGGGTATATATTTATATTATTCAACAGAGAACCAATAGTTTAATAATTCAATCAGAAAAAAACATTAAAATCGTGCAAGAAAAAAAAGAATCATATCCTAAAAGTTCTTTTTCTGGGCTTGAATGTGCTGGTGGGAAGCAGAGAGCAATTGGTATAATTTTAGCACAATATCCTGAGACAATGCCACTTTCTGGTTTATCATTTGCTGATCTTGTGATTGAGGCCCCTATTTATAAAGGTGGACCTCAGCGACTTGTCGCCATTTTTCAGTGTAGTGCACCTGATGAAGTAGGGTCCATTCGTTCTGCTCGTCCATATCATGGTGATTTAGCTCGAGCTTTTGATTTGATTTTTGTTTCCTGGGGGAGAGCAGAGATATCCGCTACTTATGAAAAATTTGAGGGCATCGATTATATTAATGCTATATTTAATCCTTACGGTGTATTTTTTAGAAAATCAAACAAGCCCGCTCCTCATAATGGGTTTGTTGATTTTAAATCACTAAGAGATGCAACAAAAAAATTAGGTATGAGACAGGAAAATAAATTTAATGGTTTTAAATTTAGCAAAACGCTTCCCATTGATGGAACTGATATTCCTGAAGTTTCTATAGATTATTCTTTCCCTGTAAAATTTGTCTATGATTCCAGCAGGGGAGAATATAAAAGATATTGGAATAATAATCCTGTTATCGATGCCTTGAATCAAAAAGAAATTTTTGCTAAAAATATAATTATTCTTAAGACACAGATTTCAAATATAAAAGAAGGGGTTGGTGATATAAAATTAAGCGGAGAAGGTGATGCAATGTTCTATCGAAATGGGAAAATGTTTCTTGGAACTTGGAAAAGAAACGGAGATAGTGAACCATTTCAATTTTTTGACAGCCATGGAGAAGAATTTCAATTATCCCCAGGAAAAACCTGGATAGAAATTATAGATTAATTTTTTTGTTTAATTAAAATTGTTTAATTAAAATTATGAAAATACTTGTAACTGGTGGTGCTGGGTTTATAGGTTCACATATTGTAGATAGATTAATAAAAGAAGGCCACAAAGTGGCTATTATTGATAATTTAACTACAGGTAAAAAAGAAAATATCAATTCCATTTATCTTAAAGGGCAAAACCCAAAAGCAAAATTTTATAAATTAGATATTCAAAGCCCTAAGATTAGTCAAGTTTTTAAAATTGAAAAACCAGAAATAGTTTTTCATTGCGCTGCCCAAATTAATGTTAGAGAATCAGTAGAGAATCCGGTAGAAGATGCTAAAGTCAATATCCTTGGCTCTTTAAATATAATTCAAAATTTTTTTAGCATAAATCAGCGCATTTATAAATGTAGATCTACTTTTGCAAATAAAATAATTTTTCTGTCTACTGGCGGAGCAATCTATGGAGATGCTGATATAATTCCAACTCCTGAAACATATCCAGAATTCCCCTTATCCCCTTATGGAATTGCAAAATTATCAGTAGAAAAATATTTAAATTATTATTTTAAGGTTTTTAAGCTGCCTTATATTGCTTTACGTTTAGCAAATGTTTATGGTCCAAGGCAAAATTCAAAAGGTGAAGCAGGAGTAGTGGCGATTTTTTGTGATAAAATGTTGTGTGGCGCGCAACCATTTATTAATGGCAGTGGCAGGCAAACCCGTGATTTTGTTTTTGTTCAAGATGTAGTTGAAGCTGCGATTTTGGCAATGAAAAGCAAAAAAACAGGAGTTTTTAATATTGGCACAAGTAAAGAAACAAATATTAATACAATTTTTAGAAAACTTAATGAGTTAACTAGCGCTAATTGCAAAGAAATTCATAGCCCCCAAAAACAAGGAGAGCAAAAAAGAAGTTGTTTAGATTATTCAAAAGCAAAAAAAGAATTGAAATGGACTCCGAAATACGATTTAGACA
>JAQVET010000065.1 GCA_028697615.1 Minisyncoccota bacterium | reverse complement strand
ATGAATCTCGAATAAGGGATTTAAAAATGTTTAAACCTGCTTTGGAACTTTATTTTAAAGAAAATGGAAGATTTATTATTGAAACATCAGGAGGAAGGTGTATTGAAAATTGGGATGAACTTGCTACTCTTTTAAGGCCATATCTAGAAATTGAAGAAATTCCAAAAGATCCCTTATGGCCGGAACAGTGTTATTGGTATATTTCTTCTCCTGATGGTTCTAAGTTTAAAATTTTAGCTAAAATGGAGACAAAATCAGATATAGCTCAAAAAGATTGGGGTGAATTTCCAGATTTTTTTGAAATTTTTTCAAATACCCCTGGGTCGGCAAATTTAGAATACAATCCAAAATGGTTGGGTGGTGATATACCATCAAAATCTCTTTTTCCCAAAAGAGAAAAAGTATTTATCGACAATCAAAGCGCTATGGACCTGGTAAATGTTCAGGTTAAGATTAATGTTTTTTGGAAGCAGGGTATGAATGATGATTTTTCTAATTTGGTTTTTACTGATAGCAATCAAGATTTTTTGCCATTTTATGTTTTTGATTCAGATATTGTTTTAAAACAAAAAGCAACGTTTTGGACAAAACATAATTTAAGTAGTGATAATAAAAATAATTATATTTATATTTATTACGGTAATAAGGATTTTAATATAAAGGATTATGATAAATATAGTTTTGATGATGTTTTTGCTAAATCAATGTTAGATCTTCCCCAAGGTGTACCTGGTGAAATTTTAACGGATGAGACATTAAATAGTGAATGGCTTTTCGATGAAGGTGAAAATTATAAAGTTAGTGCAACTTTGCCACACGGAAGTGGAAATGAATATATAGTAACAGATGAAAAAAAAGAAGGACGATTTCAAGATTCAGCAATATTATTTGATGGCCAAAATAATTATCTTGAGATTTCAAGTAGTTCAGAGCTAAACCTGGAAAATATTGATGAAGTATCTTTTAGTTTTTGGATGATGCCCACTAAATTAAAAGAAGAATCAGCATTAGTTTGGAAATTATATCCTCGGGAGAAGACGTGGAATGGCTGGGGTATAGGAATTCGTAATCAAAAACTTCTTTTTACAATCTCCACAAAAGATAATGGAGTCTTTCGACTTTTTTCTAATACTAATATTTCTCCCTTAAAATGGACTTTTGTTGCAGTAACCTATAATAAAAAAACAGGTGACGCAACTATTTTTGTTAATGGGGAAAAAGATGCTTTTCAAAAAATGGAAGGAGAGTTAACTTCTAATGATTTACCACTTAGGATTGCTTATGGAAAAAGTGGTGATTATTTTGCAGGCGTTATTGATGAAGTTAGAATGTATAAAAGAATACTTTCTCCCGAGGAGGTAAAAAATTATAAAAATGGTAGAATACCTTTTAAAGAAGACAGTTTGGTTTTTTTTCATCGTTTTAATGAAGGAAAGGGCGAGATTACAATGGATGATGGGCCAAATCAAAAATATCACGCCCAGCTTATTGGTTTTAGTAATACTAATTTTTATGCTGCTGACGAAGATGAAAATACTTTTGGTTGGACAAGGCAGGGGGTTCCTATTTGGCAAGACAGTAATTTTACAGTTCCTGCTGATCAAACATTAAAGACATTCCAAAGGGATAGTTCTGCACTTGCTTTTATCTCTCCAAATAGTCAGGTTTTATTTCCAAATATGACATTTAATTTAAAAGAGGATGGTTTTTCTTTAGAAGTTTCAGTTTTTCCAATTTATTATCCTAATTTTAAAAATGTGATTTTTGAAAATAGTAATGAAAAAGGAAATAATAAGTTTAGTTTAGGTGTTACAGACAAAGGTAATATCTATTTTATTAGTGATGATGGTAAAGAAAATAAATTAGAAGTTTATTCGACTATCTCTTTGAATCTTAATGAATGGTCTCAGATTGTAGTAGTTGGAGCACAAAGTAGCCATGATAACCTTGGATATTTAAGAATGTATGTTAATTCAAATTTAGTGTTCCAAAAGATTCTTGATAAAGAATTTTCGTTTTCTGAATCAAGTTACGATAATAAATATCTATCGTTTGGTGCCGATATTTTCGGCGAGAATAATTTTTATGGTATAATTGATAATATCCGTTTTTTTGATAGAGTTCTTCTTGAAGATGAAATTCGTGATCATTATAATTTTCTTGTGCCCATTTGCGATAAAGAAGGAAGATGTTTTAGACTAGAGGGAACAGTAAGAACAGAAATTTAATTTTAATTAATATACCTTGACTTTTTTAGATTTTAAAAATAAAATATACAAACTATGAGAAAAAAAATATTTATTCTTTTGATGAGTGTTTGTTTAGTTTCTATTTTGACAGGAAGTTTTGTTTTTGCCCAAGATAAGCCACCAGAAATAATAAAAAATGTTGGAGATATAACTAAAGTGCTTGAAAATGTTCGTAATGTTCTTTATGGCATTGCTACTTTTATAGTAGTAATAATGATTATTTGGGCAGGAATTTTATATATGACTGCTGCTGGTGAACCTGAAAAAATATCAAAAGCAAAAAAAGCACTTATTGGTGCAGTAATTGGAGGGGGAATAGCCATTATAGCAACAGGGGTTATTGCTTTAATAACTAATTTAATGGGAGGTTAATTTAATTAAAGGTCATTTTTATTTAATAATTAATTATATAAAAAAAATGAAAGACAAATTTAAAATATTAATTATTCTGTTTTGTTTTACTATTATTTTTTCGATATGTGGAGAAGTTTTTGCTCAACCAGCAATAGGCGCACCACCACCTAAACCTCCTATCACTAAAGTTATTGGCTCGGGCCCAGGGAGTCTTACTCAAACTTTGGTAAATGTAAGAAATGTTATTTGGGGGGTAGCTTGGTTTCTTGCTGTAATATTTATAATATATTCTGGAATTATGTTTATTACTGCTTCAGGACAACCAGCAAAAATTACTAATGCGAAAAATGCGCTTATCTGGGCACTTGTGGGAATTGCAGTAGCGGTGATATCAAGAGGAGTTATTTATTTAGTACAAAATCTTTTAGGGGCTTCTTCTACCTCTCCACCGTCAGTTGAAGAACCTAATGAAGCTCCACAACAAGAACAACCTGAAGCTCCACAACAAGAACAACCTGAAGCTCCAGGAGACGGGGGAGGTGGAATACAAATTTAAATTTTTAAATTTTATGCTTTTTGTGTTTTGGCAATTTTAAAAAAAGAGCTAATTTATAATTGCCGAGATGGTGGAATTGGTAGACACGCGAGGTTTAGGACCTCGTGGATTTTTCCGTGAGGGTTCAAATCCCTCTCTCGGCATTATAATTAACGACTTACTAAATAATATCAATTAAAGAATAAACTAATAATTCACGACTAACGATTCGAACCTGTTAGATAGTATTTATCTTTTAATGGGGTTGGAAAGTTGCTATTGTTTATTATTTAAAATTTCATAAACATAGTAAAATAGAGCGAGCTTTACAGTGGGATAAAACTATTTTATTTATTTTTTAAATCAATTTTTGAATTTTGAACTTTGAGTTATAAGTTTCCCGAGAACAGTTCTTTGGAAACTTTATCAGCGTAATCTCAGTGCTTGTGTGACGTTAATCCTCTTCTATATATAGCAGCGTTTTATATATTTAATACTAAAACAAAAAAAGAGCTCTTTTTTTAAGGCTCTTTTTTATAAATAAATTATAAGAAGATTGGTTATTTTATTCTTCTTCAATTGCAATTTTTGTGGCTTTTGCCTTTTCCATTTTAGGTAAAATTAAGGTTAAAACTCCGTCTTTTAGTATAGCTTTTGCTTCTTCTGGTCTAATTTCTTCAGGGAGAATAATTGATCTTGAGAAAGGACCCCAATAACATTCTTGAT
>JAQVET010000064.1 GCA_028697615.1 Minisyncoccota bacterium | reverse complement strand
TGAAATACATTGAGATACATAGAAATACGTTGAAATACATTGCTTATTGTTAGTTGCTATTTGATAGATGTTCATTATTTTTCCTCCACTATTTCTTTTTGCTTCTTTTTTCTCTCTTTTTTAGTCAGCCCTTTAAAAACATCAATAACCTCTTCTTCTTTGTAATAGCCGCAAAAAGGGCAAACTTGATGAGGAGGAATCATTTTCCCGCAGTGAGAGCATTTTGTCAAATTTAACACTCTAAGAGATAGATGAGATCGGCGTTTATTGACGCGCGAACGGCTATGATGACGTGCTGGAAGTGCCATAAATATAAATTTTATTTATTTTTAAATAGTTTTAAAAGATTATCACAAAAAAACACAAAGAGCAACTGCCATATTCATATTATAAAAAAGGCATCGTTCTGTCTCCACGATGCCTTTATGCCTGAAAGGTTAATTCATACTCATGATAACTATGCAAACTATTCAATCGCCCATTTTTCATAAGATAAGTTTTTGTAATACCTATTTGATCGATTAGGTATCTATCATGGCTTACCATTACAATAGTGCCGGAAAACTCTTTGAGCGCTTCCTCTAAGCGATCAAGCGCTTCGGGGTCTAAGTGATTGGTTGGTTCATCAAGAAGTAAACAATTTACTTCCTGAGCCATCAAAGTGGCTAAAATAACTCTAGATTTCTGCCCAGAACTCAGAAGGCGAGAGTTTAGTTTAATATCATCAGCTAAAAATCCAAAACGTGCAAGAATTCTACGTCCATTGGATTGATCAATCTGAGTAATTCTTAAAAAGTAATCCAAAACACATTCTTCTTCTCTAAAATCTATTTCCTGAGGAAGATAACCGATTTTAACCAGAGAGCCAATCCTGAAAAAACCTTTTTGTATTTTGCATTCTCCTTTAAGAATTTGAAGCAAGGTGCTTTTCCCTTGCCCATTAGGCCCGATAATAGCAACACGATCACCATAATTGATTTCCAAGCTTAGAGGACCGAGATGAAAATGATTACGGCTAAGTTCAACATCTTCTAATTGGAAAACGATATCCCCACTCCGCCTAGAAAAACAAAAACGAATATTAAGTGGTAATTTGTATCGAGGTTGTTTAAATTCCTGAAGCCGCTCTATTTGTTTTTCAATTGCTAAAGCATGTGAGGCAATTTTTTTAGCCCGGTCTTTTTTAAACCCAACTATGTATTTATCGTTATCTCTCCGGTATTTAGGACCCCGAGCCATCTTTTGTGCTTCTTGCTTTTTTCTACGGCTTGTTTTAAGAAGACGTTGTTTTTCAACCTCATAATCCTCATATGCCTTCATTTTTTTCTCTTCTCGTTTCTTCCGCTCCTCTAAGTATGAACTATAAGAAACATTTGAGTAGATTTTTAAATTATGGGTTTCCTCATCCATTTCTATCACTTCTGTTACTAATCGATCCAAAAATTTCCTATCATGAGAAACAATCAAAAAAGATTGATTATTTGAGAGAATAAAATTTTCTAAAATAATTAACCCCTCTAAATCAAGGTTATTTGTGGGTTCATCAAGTAAAAAAATATCTGCTCGAGATTTCAAAATAAACATCAACATTAATTTACTTTTTTCCCCGCCACTTAATGTTTCTAATCGAGCGTCAATCTTTTCTACAGGAAATCGAAGTTGCTTATAGAGTACTCCAATTTCACCTAACACTTTTTCCGGCGTTATTTTCAATTCTTGAGCCAAAAAACCTCTTCCTGTTTTTTTCAAACTCTCTTGCGGAATTTCTTGAGGAAAATAAGCGATTTTCAAATCAGAAAACTTTTGTATTCCTCCTTTATCTGGCTCTAAAATACCTGCCACGATCTTAAGAAGTGTTGATTTTCCAGAACCGTTTGCACCAACTAAAGCAACGCGTTTATGCTCAAAAATTGGCAAATTAACATCTTGCAAGACAACTTGGTTATTAAAGCTTTTACTGATATTTTTCAGTTTAATCATAATTAACCCCTCCTTTTTTTGTATTTTTATCTTATCTTCTCTTTTCATAATTCTTAATTTACTAACCCTAATGTCAAAGAACAATTTTCATAACTATTTAACAAAATATTTATAAATATGTCAATAACTTGCTTGAGTTTTTAGATATCTCTTCATTGCAGAGACTCCATAAGGATTATTCTCCTTTGTATTGCCTTTAAAAATATAGGAACAAGCCTGGCATTCCTTCAGATTGCCCTTTCTAAATTTGTTAAAATATTTATCTGTTCGCCAAATTTTGAGAAAATCCTTATTAAACCTTGGCAATTTAGCCTCATCATAATACCTTATTTCTGATAAAAAAGGGCAAGGGACCATTCTCCCTTGAGCATCAACCGTTAATCCACTTAAAGTAGCTCTGCATTCGTTCCGCTCTGGGTAATTTAATAATTCTGCAGTAATAGCTGCGTTCGTTAATCCTATATCTAATTTCTCCGATAATCTTTTTTCAAATATATCTTTAACAAATTTAAAGTATTTTTTTGGAGGTAAAATTAAATTCTTATGCGCATCTTTAAAAGGTTTAAAAAGATTAAAATTTAAAGGAACACCAAGAAACTTACTATAATCAATTAATCTTTGATAATGTTCTATGTTGAAATTATTGATCGTTGTTGATATTTCTACATAAAAGCCTTCTTTTTTTAATAATCTCAAAGTTTTGTCAACTTTTTGGAAAACTCCTTTGCCTCTAATTTTATCATTCACTTCTCCCACCCCTTCAAGACTAACTAAAAAAGATAAAGTATTTCTAAATCTTAACAGGCCCTTAATGAGAGAAGGCTCTAAAAGTGTCCCGTTTGTTACAACCGTAGTGCCAAAGCTGTATTTACCACAACATAATTTAATAATTTCTTCAACATTTGGATGTAAAAACAATTCGCCTCCAACTAAAGTTATTTCAAAAACCCCTGCTTTATAAAGTGCATCTAAAATAAATTCTACTTGCTCAAAGGACATTGTATTAGTGTAATTAGCTTGACAGCAATGTTTACATCTTAGATTGCAAACTGTATTGATTTGTAATTCCACAGCTAAAGGGACTTCCATTTCTTCCTGCTCTACAACCGGGTACCCTCCTTCTTTTGAGGTTTCTAAAATTAATTTAAGATTATGCAGAAAAATTTCTATATCTTCCTTGGCTAATTTATTATTAAATTTTTTAAGAGACTCATAAATCGCCCCAATTGATTTTTGGTTATCAAAAAAATCTCTAATTATTTCGGCACCAACATAATTAACAGGAACGATTTTTCTTAATTCAATAAAGTATACCAAATAATGATTCTGCTCCTTGCGAATTTTAACTAGTGGTTTCCTTTGTGTCATTTACTCTATTTTATCTTAGAAAGGAGACTTTTTGTAATACTCGATCTTCTTAAAGCTTTTGTGTGTATCTGTTGAATTCCAGGTACCCCCCCACAACTTCTAAAGCAACACCCCGATTCTCTGATATTTTGTTTTAATTTACTATCAATAATTTTTGGCAATCCTCTTATTTTGGTTTTAACCATAGAATCTATTTAATTAGATATGTTGGCATGAATTACTATATATTTTGACCTTTATTATTATTATAAACGATGCTATCATTTTTTGTCAACTCTCACCCCTACATAGCAAAATATAAAATATAAGTTAAAAATGATTCTGTCATTCAAAAGATTCTATCTCTGATTTTTTCGAAGGAGATATTGATCTCTTTGCCATCCAGAACTAATTTTTCTTGAAAAGCAAATTTCTCTGGTTTATTCCAAAAAACCTTTTTGATTCTCAGCTGTTTTTTCATTTCATCTTCATTTTCCCGCAATAAGTTTATTATGGATTCATCTCCTTCAAAAGAAATCATTATCTCGTCAGCTCTAGACAAATTAGCTTTCTT
>JAQVET010000008.1 GCA_028697615.1 Minisyncoccota bacterium | reverse complement strand
TCTCCAACGTTGCCCGCTCTCCAGAATGGATCGCCACTGAATACGCCAATCAAAACGACCCAGCAAGTTTTTACACAATAGGACAAGAAGAAACAATTTAAAGCTTCCCCGAGAACTGTTCTCGGGAAGAATTAAATAAAAGCGTAATCGCGAGTGTAGTATAGTGGTAGTACGTGACCTTCCCAAGGTCAAGGCGGGGGTTCGATTCCCCTCACTCGCTTTTAGTTTAAATAATATATCTTTAAAAAGATAAAATAATAATGAAAGTTTTAATGTGCCCTCCAACTGAATTTCAGGTTAGTTTTGAAATAAATCCCTGGATGAATATTGAAAAACAACCCTCAAAGCAAAAGGCCTGGCAACAATGGCACAAACTTTTTGAAATCTATCAAGGTTTAGGAATTAAAATTTCTCTCATAAAACCTGAAAAGGGATTGCCTGATATGGTCTTTGTCGCTAATGCTGGCTTGCCGATAAATAAAAAATTTATTCTGTCAAATTTTAGGTATAAAGAAAGGAGGGAAGAGACAATTTATTATAAAAAATGGTTTGAATCACAAAAGTTTGAAATAATTACTCTTCCAAAAAATGTTTATTTTGAGGGGCAGGCAGAAATAGTAGAGCTCTCCGACGCATTTATATTTGGTTTTGACAAAAGGGGTTCTGAAAGCGCAATTATTTTTCTTAAAAAATATTTGGGTGGGAAAAAACCAATCATTCCTCTAAAATTAGTAGATGATAGATTTTATCATCTTGACCTTTGCTTGATGTATATTGAAGCGATAAATACAATTATATATTTTCCTGGTGCTTTTGATGAAAAAAGCCAAAAAATAATCGAAAAACTTAATGTTTTTAAAATAAAAATTTCCGAAAACGAGGCAAAAAAATTTCTTTGCAACGGCCTTTCTTATAAAAATTCAGTAATCCTTAGTGGAAAAAATCCAAGAATAACCGCCTTTCTTAAAAACAAAGGTCTTGAAGTAATTAACCTGGATATTTCTGAGTTTAAAAAATCAGGCGGGGGAGTCAAATGTGTAAGTTTGCTAATCGATTAAAGAATTAAAGAATTAAAAAATTAAAGAATTAAAGGATTAAATTATCTACTACAAATTAAATGCAAATTGAACATCTCAAAAGATTTAAATATTTTAAATTTTAACTTGTGATTTTGAATTTTGACATTGAAAGCAAAATATGTTAAAATACAAGGAGTTCGTACCGAAACGCAGTTAAGGAGGAGCCAAAGATGGAACAACACGAGATGGAGTTGGTATTTATTGTCATTGTGGGGGCGTGTTTTTTACTTGCCTACCGGCAAGTAAAAAAAGAGCGTTCTCCCATTGGGAAAACGCTATCCCTGGGTTTGTATCTTGTCGGTTTAGTGGGGTTAGTGTCGTTTTTCGTTTGGATATATGCAGGGTTGATGTATGCCTTGGGGGAAGACCCTGGTCCCCCGGACTATACCCTTGCTTTCATCCCACACTGGGTCTTTCTCTTTATTCCTTTTCTGTTATTAGGACTAAACAGCAACATCAAAAAAAGCGCTAAAAAAATTGGTGAAGAGATTGACCAATTTATTAAGCGTCTCGACGATCGACTTTGGGGTCTTGATGACTAACCGCTGATTTCGTCTTTGGCAACAAACGCCCTCTTTTTAAAAAGAGGGCGTCTCCATTTTTGAAAAATAATGATAAAATAAATATAATGTAGAAGACGATATAGGCTACGCAAAACACTGATTTTACACTGATAAAATATTCAAGTTGCTTGAAATATTCAAAATGTTCGAGATATTCAAACTATTAATTTTAGGTTTTAGGTTTTGGTTTTTGACTTCTGATTTTTGATTTTGTTTGTAATTTAGAAATTAGCGTAAATTTGCGTTTTATCATCGGCGTATATTGGCTTTTTTAATCCTTTAATCCTTTAATCCTTTAATCCTTTAATCGATTTATATGTTTAAACCTAAAAAATATCTTGGTCAAAATTTCTTAAAAAAAGAAAAAGCACAAAAGATAATTAAAGAAATCATTAGGGCTACTGAAATTAAAAAAGAAGATATAATCCTTGAAATAGGCCCTGGTTTTGGGGTTTTAACAAAAGAAATTGTAAAAAAGGCACAAAAAATAATCGCTGTTGAGAAAGATAAGCGATTGGCTGATTATTTAAAACAAGATAAAAACTTAAAAGATTTATGCAGATTATCAAGTTGCCAGTTAAAGATTATTAATGAAGATGTTTTAAAGTTTAATTTTAAAGATTATAATTTAACACCTTATAATTTTAAAGTCGTCGGAAATATTCCTTATTCAATTACATCACCGCTAATCAGAAAATTTTTGGGAAGCGAAATAAAACCAAGTTTAATGGTTTTAATGGTACAAAAAGAAGTAGGGGAGAGAATTTTGGGAAAAAATAAAGAAAGCTTCTTGAGTAATTTTGTTAAATTTTACGGAAGACCTAAAATTGTAAAAAATGTTTCACGTGAAACATTTTGGCCCAAACCCAAAGTTGATAGTGTAATTTTAAAGATTGAAGATATTCAAGATAAATATAAAAATATAGATCAAGAAAAATTTTTCGAATTTCTGCATATTGGTTTTTCTCAACCACGAAAGCAAATCAAAAATAATTTAAATAAGATTTTTAAAGAAAAAACAGATGAGGTTTTAAGGAAATGCAATATTGACCCCCAAAAAAGACCAGAAAATTTAAAATTAGATGATTGGATAAAAATATTCGGTCAATTAAAGAATTAAAGAATTAAAGGATTAAATAATTATAAAAGCCAATGTACGCCGATGATAAAAATTACTATTACTTATTTTGATTTTTGAGTTATTATCAATTTATAGTTTTTAGTAATTATTAAAATGGAAAAGCCCTGAACATAAGTTCAGGGCTCTTTTTTTATCCCTCCTTCCATTCCTCTGCGCACCTACGCAGAGCGATAATGAGTCCCATTACTAAGATGGCTACCGCAACTCCTTGAGTCGCGGCAGCCATTACGGCACCAATCGCCCCCATAACAAGCAGGGCGATTGGCCACTTTATAATCACTTTTTTCTTTTCCTTCTCCTCCCCCCGCACCTTTTGGATTTTTAAGAAATCCTCGAGGTGCTCGAGGAGGAAGAGCCCCCCAAAGGCCAGTGCCAGCACCACAGCAAACTCTAGGTTTGCTGCCGGCCCGGCGCTTTCAAGCGCCGCGCCGAGGATTACAGCTATGATGCTCACGGGGAGCATCATTATGCTATAGATCAAGGCGCATGTTCCTATCTTCCCCCCCCAGTGCAGTACTTTTTTTACACGTACACGTGATTTTTTCTGCCCGTCTTTCTTCTTTTCTTCGAATTTCGGAGAGAGGAATACTCTCATAGTATTCCCTCCTTTTTATTGTTGTTAAGGAACTGTATATATTATAGCACAAAAATAGGATTTTGTCAATGGAAAAGCCCTGAACATAAGTTCAGGGCTTGTTATCCCTCCTTTATTGAGATATGTAGTTGAAATCCACGTCGCCATTCACGATCCAGTACCCCGAAGGGCCTGGATCACCTGAAAGATGATCTGCTCAATTCCCCCTTGCGTACCCCTAACATCGATAAGAGCCTTACGATCAAGGCTCATCATTCTTGTTGTCAGTTCCTCCGCGACTCTCCGAACCTCATCTTCGGAGAGGTCCTTATTTGACCGCTTGATAATTTTCACCATTTCGGCGAAAACTCCAGCGGTCTCACGGGCGGCTATCAAGCGGCGAAATTCAGCGGTTTCGCTTTCAATCTCAGCGATCCGCTTCTCTTTCTCCGCAACCTGAAGACGGTTGCGGGCGTCTGCAATTTCCCGAGGTAGGTCAAAATCTTCTACGAAGACACTTACGATCTCCCAGCCCCACATAGCGAGCTGATCCTTGACGGAATTAATCTCGTCTTTTGCCCGCCTTTTTGTCTCATCGGGCTCGTCATCGGGAATCGATAGAATGGAGTTGAGGAGATTAAAACCTCCCCGTCCTCCCATTAGGGCCTCGTCGAGGGTGAGGGAGTTGAGGTAACTCCTCACCATATTCTCCAACTTGTTTGCAACCAATGTCATCCACTGATTTCCCGCGTTATAAAAAACGCGGTAAGCCGCATCGGGATGAATATCCTTGGGAATACTTGGATCTTCCTCTGTGGGACCTTCTGAATCTTCACTTTTTTCCCTAAGGAGTTGTACAACGCCATGGCAATCAACAAGCGTCGCAGAACCGTCTTTGAAATCGATAATCGGGTACCTCTTCCAGAAAAGAGGAATATCATACGCCGACGTTAGAACATCTCCCCGGATTCGCATTAGGATCGGGACGATCCAGTGGAATCCTGGTTCGAGAGTGTCCCAGTAAGAGCCGAGACACTCTACGACGATTCGGTGCTCTTCACCCACAACGACGATGCCCTTCCACAAAATGGCAAGGGCGACGAGAATAAGAAGCATACCGGGGATCCACATCCTGAGGAGGAGAAACACTCCTCCTAAAACCAACATCACTCCCAGCAAAAGCAAACAAAAAACCCTCAACGAACTTGCGTTGCGTTGTGACATCTTTCTCCTCCTTTGATCTTGTGAACTACAGCTCTATATATTATAGTAAAAAAATAGGATTTTGTCAATATTAAAAATTTTAATTTAAAAAATATAGAAAACATAGAAGCACCCACAATATCATAGAAGCGGATCTGCACCACAGCGCTAAAAGTAAAATAAACGCCCATAACTATAAAAATACACTGAATTACAAATATAAACAAACTCAAAAATCAAAACTCAAAGTTAAAATCTAAAACCTTAAACTAATAGTTTGAATATCTCAAACATTTTGAACAATTTGAATATTTTAAACATTTTATGTTTTGAGTTTTGACATTTGATTTTTGATTTTATTTGTAATTTATAATTTAGCGTAAATTTGGCGTTTATCATCTGCGTATATTAGCTTCTATATATAATCCTTTAATTCTTTAATCCTTTAATTCGTTATCGATTCTATTTGTAATTTGTAGTGGATGATTTGTATCGCTTTTATGATTTGTAGGGACGTCATTAATTATCGTCGTTAGTTATTAGAGTTGCCAGGTCTTGCATTTTTTTATTTGTTTAATTATAATGTTATAATAAAAATGGTTTACAGAAAAAAAATTAATTCTCTTTGTTTAAAATATGAATTTCTCTTTGGGCTTAATAAAAAATAAATCTCCTAAAAAAATATTTTTTGGTGTTTTGATTTTGTTTTGCGCAATATTTTTACCATTTTATTTTTGTTTTGCGATAGACGTAGATCTGGGCGGTGTTATAGCTGCAATTTTTGCCCTGCCCGTTAAACTTTTTTTAGTTATTATTGATTTTTTACTTTTAATACCTGGCTTATTTATATCTCTTGGTACCTATCTTGGCAGTGTATTTTTGGGATGGGTGACAGGACCAGATTTTTTTGGAGGAAAATTTACTGGTGGACCAATTGTTGAGGCAGGGCTTTCGGTGATTCAGCCACTGGCTAATGTTTTGATTTTAATTGCTATTTTAGTTATTGCCATTTCTACAATTATGAGAGTCGAGAGTTATGGAATGCGACGATTATTAATTCCTTTGATTGTTGTAGCTTTGCTTATTAATTTTGTGCCAACACTAATGGGTTTTATTGTTGATGGGGCCAATTTTTTGATGCATTTTTTTACAGATAAATTTGCTGGTGGATTTCTAAGTTCAATCGCGGCTCCAATGGGTGAATATTGGGCGAATGTTGCTGCTCAAGCAAAGGATTCGATGCGATTTATAGATAGGGAATGGCATGAAGTCTTTATAAGTATGCTTGCCCCTATATTACAACAAATAATGGTTTTGATTTTTAATTTTTGCCTCATGATTGTTTTATTTGCATTTTGTCTTATTTTTATTGCTCGCTACTTTGTTTTATGGATTTTGACAATTTTATCTCCACTTGCAGTGGCAAGTTATATTCTGCCTTTTACTAAAAAATTGGGATTTAATAAGTGGATGGATCTTTTTATTGATTGGACAATAATTGGAATTACTGCGGGTTTTTTTATATGGCTTTCATTCACAGCAATGGGTCAGATGGAAGATCTTATAGATCCATCTCAATTAAATATAAATACAGATGAATTGGGTGTATCAGGCACAGACGTAAGTCAAACTTTTGTTGAACTTTTAGATCCAACAAATGAGTCTAGTCCTCTTAAGAGTATTCTTCCTTATTTTATTGGAAGTATTTTTATGATGATTGCTTTTATTACTACGCTTTCAGTCAATTCAAAAATAACTAGCACTATAAAAGGAGGCTGGGGGCAGTTGAAGGGTCAGATAATGGGAGCAACGAAACTTGCTGGAGGAGTTGGGGCGGCAACTTTTAAAACCGTGGCGCCAAAACGATACGAGAGAATGCAAGAGGGCATAAGAAAAGCTGCTGATTGGGGCGAAAAAACAATGGGTAAACTTCCTGTAATAAGAGATACAAAAACAAGAGAGCGATTAGCGCAAATAAGTCAAGTGAAAAATAATGTTGAAAAAGAAAAGAAAAGAGCAGAGTCTTTTGCGAGTACATCTCTTGCTCAAGATATTTTGAGAGAGGTAGCAAGCCCGGCAAGCACTGCTAAACTTTTGGTTTTGGCGGAAAGAGGAGATATTGGAGATTTATACAAAGAACAAACACAAAAAGAGCAAGAAAAAATTCTAAAAGAAAGAGGGGTAGGAAGGCTTGAAGATTTAAGCGAGCAAGAACAAGGAGAAGTAAAAACTGAAGCCGAAAGCAGGGCCAAAAAGATAGTAAATGAAAAATTGCAAGGTAGGTTGCGTATAGCGGGCGATGCTGGAAAATTAAGTGAAATCCGAAGAAAAGCCCCGCATTTAGCGCTTGTGTATCAAACAGATAGTGAAAAAACACCAGACGAAGCCCTAGAAAAGACAATGAGAAAAATCAGTATCAATGATATTAAAGATATGGATGCAGTCTCTTTTGAAGGCGAAGATGGAGAAAAAGTAATAGAAGCAGCCCTTAAACTATGGGGTAAAGAACGTTTCTTAACTATAGCTAAGGAGAAAAAAGAAATACAAGAAAAAATTGATGCATATGCACTAGAGCATCTTGATGTTATTGGGGACCAACTGAGAACTTCAGAAGCAATAAAAGATCTAAAATCTGAAGGATGGAAATTCGCTTCTCAAATAACACCACAAACACCAGAAGGAGGAAGTGGAAGTCAGCCATCTGCTATAGAACAGGCAGAAGCAGAGAGAGATCAGCGGTTAGAACAGGCAGAAGCAGAGAGAGATCAGCGGTTAGAACAGGCAGAAGCAGAGAGAGATCAGCGGTTAGAACAGGCAGAAGCAGAGAGAGATCAGCGGTTAGAACAGGCAGAAGCAGAGATAGAACAGCGGTCAAAACAGGCAACACCACTACCACCAATACCACCAACAGGAGAAGAAAGTGAAAAACAACCACCAACATCACCAACAGGAGAAGAAACACCACCAACAGGAGAAGAAAGTGAAAAACAACCACCAACATCACCAACAGGAGAAGAAACACCACCAACAGGAGAAGAAAGTGAAAAACAACCACCAACACCAACATCAGAAGATGAAGATATAATAACACCGGCAGGTGCTATTAGTACAAGTCAAAGACCAAGAAAGAAAAAAAGAAAGAAAAAGAAAAAATAAAAATTATTAAGAAATATTTCAAGAATATAAACTAATATAAAAGTAGATAAATGCTATAGTGTATAAGCAGATATATGTCATTAAATGTTCGAAACTTTGAACTGTTTGGCTTTTGGAGATATCTAATTCCTTAATTCGTTAATCAGATACTACTTGTAGTAGTTTTATAATTTATAAAAAATATTATGGTTTTTTTTCCAGAAGATTTAGTAGAAAAAAGAAAACAGGCGCTTCCTCCATATTTAAAAGATGCGCTTTATTCAAAAGAAATCGGCCAAAAGATTATTGATATTGCCAAAGAAAACGGAATTATAGAAAGAGAAAAAATAATTAAAATTTCTAGCATTGTGGGATATATAATTTTGGGCCTTATTCATCCAAAAGAAATTGAAAAATATTTAATAGAAGATTTACAAATTAAAGAAAGTTTAGCAAGAGACATTGCCAGTGCTTTACGAATTGAAATTCTCCTTGATTTCCCTGAGTTATTTAAAGAGATACCAAGAGAAGTAATAGAAGAAATATCAGAAGATGAAATCAAAGAAGCGCCAAAGCAAACACTTGAAGAGCCAGAAAAAATATCAAGAGAAAATTTAGAAAAAACTCCAAAAGAAACACTACAAAAAACACTGGAAAAAGAAAAAAAATTAGAATCTATTGAACAAACAACAAAAGAAAATAACAAACAAATTAAAATTCAGTTAAAAGAAGACCCTTATATCGAAGAGCCATTAGATGAAGATCAGGAAATAAAACCGGTAGTTGTAAGAGAGCAGGGAAGGGCAAGAAAAATTTTTTAATTAAAAAGTAAATATGGCAGTATATAACACTCCCTTATATATTAGTGAAAAAGCAAAAATACTTGGTCCACTTGATATTTCACAATTTGTCATTCTTCTTAGTAGTGTTATAATCACTTTTATAGTAAAAGCAATAGTTAAAAATACCGCTATTACAATCCTTGCAGGGATTATCTTAATTGGAGGTGGAGCTTTTATGTCTTTTGGTAAAATAAAAGGAGAATCAGTCGGTAATATTATAATTTTCAAAATTCGCGGTTTGTTTGAAGTTCATCGTTATATTTGGCAAAAAGAAATGCCCAAGGGAGTAGTTCTTGTTCCAAAAAAAGAAAAAGAAATCCCTATAGAAAAACCTATTGTTTTTTCAAGAAAACCCCAGTCACAAAGCGCTCTTCAACAAAAGATAAAACAATTGGAAATAGAGGGAAAAGAAGAAGACACATTTTTTGACCTTCCAGAAAATCTTTAATTGTTGTATAATAAAATACTATATTTGTAAAGGCCGATACACGCCGCAAAAGACCGCTAGAATTACGCCGAAGTTATTCGAGAGATTTAAACTATTAGTTTTTGATTTATGTTTTGATTTTTAATTTTGAGTTTTGAAATTTGGTTTTGTTTGAAATTTAGAATTTAACGTAAATTTGGCGTTTTATCGTAAAGGTATATTTATAATCCTTTAATTCTTTAATCCTTTAATTCTTTAATTCTTTTATTAATTTATGCCCCAAGCATCAACACAATCATTTCTACCTATTGAAACAATAAAAAATCAAACCATTATTTTAAGAAATGGCGGTATGCGTGCCCTGCTTTTATGTTCTTCAATTAATTTTGGTCTTTTAACGCCTGATGAACAAGACGCTATTGAGTGGCAATATCAAAATTTTTTAAATTCACTTGATTTTAATATTCAAATTTTAGTTATTTCAAGAAAAATGAATATTCAAAATTATCTTAAAGAATTAGAGGGGCTTGTTGAAAAACAAGAGAATGAACTTCTTGCTTTGCAAGCTGAGGGGTATATAAAATTTATTAGTAGTTTAAGCGAAATGGTCAATTTAATGTCTAAAAATTTTTATATTATAGTACCTATACATCCCGATACCTCAAAAGAAAAACTTCTGGATCCAAAATCAGATGAAGAATTTATGCGCTGGAAGGGACAACTTGATGAAAGAGTATCTTATATTATGGAAGGAGTTAGAAGAACAGGCGTAAGATGTATACAATTAAATGACGAAGAAATTAAAGAACTTCTTTGGCAGTATTTTAATCCAAAGGAAGCAGAAAGCGGAACAATTCCAGTTTTTAGCAACGATTTAAAATAAAAATTTAATTTTATGTTTTTCAAAAAGAAAAAAGAAGATATTTCTCAAAAAGAATTTGAAGTTAAAAGAGAGGAAACCCTGCTTACACTTAAAGACATTATTGCCCCGCCGTCAATTGATATTCAGCAGGATTATTTACGTTTGGGAGAAAAATACGCTAAAACTTTTTTTGTTTTTTCATATCCTAATCAACTAGTAACAAATTGGCTTTCTCCGATTATTAATTTTGATCGAATTTTTGATCTTTCAATGTTTATATATCCAATGTCTTCTGAAGAAGTGCTTCGTACTCTGCAGCGTAAAATTACTGAAGTAGAAGCTGATATAATGGATCGCCAACAAAAAGGTCTCGTTCGCGATCCCAAGCTTGATGAGGCATACAAGAATATTGAGGATCTTCGTGATAAATTAATCACGGCTTCTGAAAAAATTTTTAAGTTTGGACTTTATTTCACAATCTACGGCGATTCTCTCGACGAACTCTCTAAAATAGAAAAAGAAATTCGTCAAATGCTCGAATCGCAACTTATCTTTATGAAACCTGCTCTGTTTCGTCAAAAGCAAGGGCTTATTTCTTCAGCTCCACTTCTTATCGATGAGATTCAGGTATCTTTCCAACTTAATACTTCTCCTCTATCCACCACTTTTCCATTTGTTTCTTTTGAACTTTCTTCAGACAGGGGTATTCTCTATGGTATTAACCAGCACAACTCTTCCCTTATTCTTTTTGATCGATTTTCACTTGAGAATGCCAATATGGTTATTTTTGCAAAATCTGGTTCTGGTAAAAGTTACTTTCAAAAACTTGAAATACTCCGCTCTCTAATCTCCGGTGTTAATGTCATCGTCATCGATCCAGAAAATGAATATCAATATCTTGCAGAGACAGTTGGCGGTTCTTACTTCAATATTTCTCTTGCCTCCCCTCACCACATTAATCCTCTCGACGTCCCCCTTCCTATAGAAGGTGAAAGTCCAGAAAGCGCTTTCCGTTCCAACTTAATAAATCTTGTTGGTCTTATTCGCTTAATGCTTAGTGGTCTCTCTCCAGAAGAGGATACATTAATCGATAAAGCTCTCACCCAGGCATACGCTCTAAAAGATATTTCTCCCGAAACAATTTTTGAGAGAAAATCTCCTCCTCTCCTGTCTGATCTCCAATCAATTCTTGAGGGAATAGAAGGAGCCGAGAGTCTATCATTGCGCCTTCAGCGCTATACCACTGGCACTCTGGGTGGCTTTCTCAATAAACCCACTAATGTCTCAATGCAATCCCAACTCGTCGTCTTCTCTATTAGAGATCTTGAGGAAGAGCTCCGTCCCGTCGCAATGTACATCATATTAAGATATATCTGGAACATCGTTCGTTCAGAGCTTAAAAAACGTATTCTCGTTGTCGACGAAGCTTGGTGGTTAATGCAACATGACGACTCTGCATCGTTTCTATATGGAATGGCAAAAAGAGCAAGAAAATATTATCTTGGTGTCTCCACGATCACTCAAGATGTCAACGATTTTATGATGTCATCATTTGGTCAGCCAATCATTTCTAACTCTTCACTTCAACTTCTTCTTAAACAATCGCCAGCGACTATCGATGTCGTCCAGTCAACCTTTAATCTAACAAAAGAAGAAAAAAATTTACTCTTAGCAGCCGAAGTAGGTGAGGGTTTATTTTTTGCTGGCACCAAACACGCGGCAATTAAAGTCGTTGCGTCTTATACTGAGGATCAAATTATTACTACAGACCCAGAACAGATTCTTGAGATTAGAAAAGCTAAAAGAGAACTAAATGATTAAAGAAGTTACCACAAATTAAATCGAATAAGTTTTCCCGAGAACAGTTCTCGGGAAAACTTTAATTAATTAACGAATTAAAGAATTTTGAATATTTTATCGGCGTAATTTTGGCGTTCTTTGTGGCGTTATTTTGCTTCTATGCTATAGCGTTACTGTGTTTTTACAGTTTTACAATTTTGCAATTTGCTTTTTATTTTATTTTTTGTTATTATTAATATAAGGGCTCATTTTAAGATTAAATGGGCTTTAAATTAATAAATTTAATTTTAATCTAATTTTATTTTTTAAATTATGAATTATGATTAAACTACAAGAATTATCTTTGGCAATTTCTGAAATTTCGAAAGAGAGGAAAATTCCCAAGGAAAAAGTTATTGATATCATTGAAACATCATTGGCTTCGGCATGGAAAAAAGAACTGGGAAATAAATTTCAAAAAATAAGAGCTGAATTTGATGAACTCACAGGAGAAACAAGATTTTTTTTACAAAAAGAAGTTGTTGATAAAGATATGATTTTAACTGACCAGGAAATAGAGGAATTTAGAAAACTTTCGCCAGAAGAAAAAGAACTTGAAGTAAAAGAAAAAAAGATAAGATTTAATCCTGAAAGACATATTCTTCTCGATGATGCAAAAAAAATTAAAAAAGACGCGAAAGTTGGTGATATTATTGAATTTGAACAAAAGTCTCCTAAAAATTTTGGGAGGATTGCCATTCAAACTGCAAAACAGGTGCTTCTGCAAAAAATTAGAGAAGCAGAAAGAGAAAAAATTTTTGATGAATTTAAAAATAAAGAAGGCGAGATAGTTACTGGAATAATTCAAAGAAAGGAGCAAAATGTTATATTTGTTGATTTAGGAGGTGCAATTGGTATTTTCCCAAAAGAGGAACAGATTCCCGGAGAATTTTACAAGCCAAACGCTCGTATGAGATTTTATGTTTTAAAGGTACATCAAGGCGTGCGTGGACCTGAGATTTATCTTTCTCGTGCTTATCCAAAGTTTGTTTCAAAACTTTTTGAAATAGAAGTGCCGGAAATTAGTGAGGGCATTGTTGAGATTAAGGCAATTGCAAGGATACCGGGGGTTCGTTCAAAGATTGCTGTTAGTTCTTCACAAAAAGATGTTGATGCCGTTGGAGCTTGTGTAGGAACAAGGGGAACCCGTGTTAATATGATTATTCAAGAATTGGGAAGAGAAAAAATTGATGTTGTTGAGTATAGTGATGATCCTAAAAAATTTGTGGCAAATGCTATTTCTCCTGCTAAACCCCTGAAGGTAAGTATTAAAGGGGATAAAGCAATAGTTACTCTGCCACCAGAAGAAATTTCCTTTGCTGTAGGAAAAAATGGGCAAAACGTAAAACTTGCCTCTGATCTTACTGGTTGGAAGATAGAATTAAAAGAGCAAAAATTTGAAGATGAAGTAACAAAGGAAGAATTAACTGAAAAATCAAAAGAAATTTCAGAGGAGGTTTCAGAAGAAACAGCAGAAAAGATACCAGAAGAAATAACACAAGAAAAAACAACGTCAGAAAATCCAGAGAAGATAGTAAAAGAAGAATCAAAAAATGATGCATAAAAAAATTATAATGTAGAAGCAAGTATACGTCTATTATAGAAGCAGATTGACGAAATAAGCTGATAAACACGCTGAAATAACGTTGATAAATCATTCAAACCGTTCGAGTTGTTTAATCCTTTAATCCTTTAATCCTTTAATCCTTTAATTCTTTAATCTTCTAATTGATTCAATTTGTAATTTATATTAATTTAGTTTATATTAGAAATTTACAAAGGTTATTTTTTTAAAAATATTATTTTATGGATGAGAAGCAAAATTCTTTTAATATATTTGTAGAAATTCCCAAAGGTTCAAGTCAAAAATTTGAATTTGATGAGGATTTAAAGATGATAAAATTGGATCGTGTTCTCTATGAATCCTTCTTTTTTCCATTTGAATACGGATATATTTTAAATACAATGGGAGAAGACGGTGATCCACTGGATGCTTTATTATTTTCGACATATCCAACATTTCCCGGATGTGTTGTTGAAGCAAGAGCAATAGGTTTGATTTTGATGGAAGATGAATCAGGTATTGATAATAAGGTAGTTGCTGTGCCCGGTGATAAAATAGATCCAAGGTTTAAAGAAATTAGAGAGATCGACGATTTGCCCAGTCATACAAGAGAGGAAATAAAATTCTTTTTTGAAAATTACAAAAAATTAGAAAAAGAAAAATGGGTAAAATTAGCAGGGTTTAAAGATAGTTTATCTGCTCAAGAATTAATTAAAAAATCCTGGGTTTCCAATTAATTGATAATTTAAAATAGCGTATTTTGGCGATCATTCGTGGTGTCAATTTGCTTCTAAAAATTATGAAATCTGAAATAAAAGATATTGAAAAAACAAAAAAAGAGATTAGTGTTGATGTATCAAAGGAAGAGTTTGCTCCATATATCGAGCAAGCCGCAAAGAAGCTCTCAAAAAATCTGCAAATTCCTGGATTTAGGCCAGGACATATTCCATTTGGAATAATTAAGGAAAATATTGGTATTGAAAATATTTTAGAAGAAGCAGTATCTAAGGCAAGTAACGATTTCTTTTTGAAGGCAGTTAAAGAAGGTAATCTTACTATTGTAGGCACGCCACAAGGTAGGATTGAAAAATTATCCGAAGATGGTTTTTCTTTAAGTGCCCAGGTAGAAGTATTGGACGAAGTAATCCTTCCAGATTATAAAAAAATTGCAAAAGAGACACCGATGAAAGAAGTTAGCGTTTCTGAAGAAGAGGTTAAAGAAACTCTCCAGTCCCTTCAAAAGTCAAGGGCAAAATTTAAAAAGGTTTTAAGAGAGGCAAAGAAGGGGGATTTTGTGGTTATTGATGGCGAGATTCGTTTTGGTAATGCAAAAATTGAAAATGGTGATATTAAAGATCAATCATTTATTTTATTTGATGAAAAAAATAAATTTATTCCTGGTTTTGAAGAGCAAATTTTAGGAATGAGAGAAGGTGAAGAAAAAAGTTTCTCTTTGATGGCACCTTCTAATTTTTGGAAAAAAGAACTTCAAGGCAAGCCATTAGATATCAAAATAAAACTTAAGGAATTATTTGAATTGGAATTGCCAGAGATAAATGATGAATTTGCAAAAAATCTTGGAAATTTTCAAAATAAAGATGATTTGGAAAAAAGCATAAGAGAAGGGATTAAAATAGAAAAAGAAGATGAGGAAAAACAAAAGTGGAGAATGAAAGTTTTGGAAAAAATTTCCGAAAATACAATAGTAGATATTCCCCGGGTTTTAATAGATAGAGAAAAAGATGTTATGATAGAAGACTTCAAGCAAAATGTTGAAAGAACCGGCATTCCATTTAATCAGTATCTTGAGGGTCTTGGAAAAACCGTTGATGATCTCAAAAAAGATTGGGAAGAAGATGCGAAAAAGAGGGTGAAGATGATGCTTGCAATAAATGAAATTTTTCAAAAAGAAAATATTAAAGTGGAAGAAAAAGAAATAGAAGAGAAAACCAATGAATTTCTAAAAAGGTATCAAAAAATAGAAGATGTTGGGAAAGATATTCAAAGTCAAGAATTAGGAGAAGAGGGTCTTGACCCAGAAAAATTAAAGATGTATATTGAAGATAATCTAAGGGTTGAAAAGGTTTTTGAACTTTTAGAAAAATTTAATTTAAATTAAATCTATGAATTTAATTCCAACAGTTATAGAAAAAAGTCAATACGGCGAACGTGCTTATGATATTTATTCTCGACTTTTAAAAGAGAGAATAATTTTTCTTGGCGGGCAAATAAATGATGATGTAGCAAATTCAATCATTGCCCAGCTTTTATTTTTAGAAAACCAAGATCCTAAAAAAGATATAAAAGTCTATATTAATAGTCCTGGTGGGGTGGTAACAGCTGGTCTTGCAATTTATGATACAATGCAATACGTAAAGTGCGATGTTTCTACTATTTGTATTGGTATGGCAGCATCAATGGCCGCTGTTCTTCTTGGAGCAGGGGCGAAAGGTAAAAGATTTGCCTTGCCAAATTCAGAGATTTTACTTCATCAAGTGATGGGCGAAGCAGGAGGTCAGGCAGTAGAAATAGAGATTTCTGCCAGACATATTATTCAAATTCGTGATAAATTAAATAGAATTTTAGCTCAACATACTGGTCAACCGATAGCGAAGATTGCTAAAGATACTGATAGAGATTTTTATTTAACAAGCGAAGAGGCAAAAAAATACGGATTAATTGATAATATTATTAATAAAAATAGAGGATAAATTATCAGAGGTAGGTGTTTTTACTTATTGATATTTTACTTTTTTGGTTTTTAAGTGTTAATATTTTTTATTCCTTCGGGTTACAAATCTGAGGTTTAACTATGTTTCTTTTGTCTTTAAATAAGAAATTATTTTCTCCTAATAAAAAAAAAGTTTCTCCAAAATTTTCTGCAGGTCGATTTAAAAAAAAATCTTTTAGTTTAATTGAGGTTATAATTGTTATAACTATTATTGCAATTTTGGCTGCTGTAATTTTAGCTTATATGGGTCAATCAAAAAAGGTTGCTCGTGATACGACAAGAATTGCCCAGCTTAATCAATTAAAAACAACCCTTGTTTGGTATTATACTAATTTAAAAGAATATCCAAAGAGCGAGCATCCTGTTTGTATTGAAAAAGATAAAGAAAGCGGTGGGAGTATATTCCAAATATTGATTGATAATAATTATTTATCTGATATACCAAAAGATCCTCTTTATCAAGAAGAATATAATGAAACCCAAGAACATTGCTATATTTATCTTACAGATGAGACAGGTCAGCATTTCAAGATGCTTGTAAAATTGGAAATTTTATTTGACGAATCTAAAAATGACGGTGGGCTTTATGATGATTATTATGAAGTTTACTCACCATCATCATTGGGTGCAACACTTGCATATGAAATATATCAACCACCAGAGCCAACGCAGTCGCCGTCTCCCTCAGGTCCAAATCTTTTTACTTGGATATTTACAAAATTTCTTGATTGGAATGAAGGAGAAGCGCAAAATACAAAAGTAAATCAAGATGATATTAGTTTAGAGGAAAATGAGATTTCTCAAAATGCTACGGCTTCGCTTGCAAGAGGCGGTGTAGATTGTTCTGGTGCCCAATATTCTTGTTACACATCTCCCTCTTATATTAATGATGGTAATATATCAACGGGCAATGGCGCTTATTATTATGATTGGGAAACAGGTGAGTATGGGCCAATTTGGCAGCTTGAATGGCAAAATCAACAAGAAATTAGTAAGGTTTCTATAATGTGGGGTAAACACACTTATGAACCCGAAGGTAGCCCATTACCTGGAAATTTTTATTTTCAGTATTGGAATGGAAGCACTTGGCAAACACCAAGTGGATGGCAATCAAATTCTTGCTGTCAAACTTTTGATGTTTGGCATAATTTTTCCCTTAGTACTCCTATAACTACAACCAAGATTAGAGTTATTGTTCCAGGATATGGTGGTGATATAGTAATTGGAGGAGGTGGGCTTAAAGAGTGGAAGGTA
>JAQVET010000007.1 GCA_028697615.1 Minisyncoccota bacterium | reverse complement strand
TTTTTAAGTAAAACCAAAGCAAAGTATCCAGTCAAAAAAGAAATTAAAAACCCAATCAAATTTATAATAACTTGATTTTGGTTTAAATTTTGAATTTCGGGAATCTGAAGAATTGCTGCGCCCAAAATAGCAATAGCGCCCAAATAAAAAGAAAATTGAAATGCCTTTTCTTTATCAATATGTGAAAAAATACTTGCAGAAATTGTAGCCCCAGAACGTGAAACACCAGGAAGAATTGCAATAGCTTGAAAAATGCCGATAAAAAATGAATTTTTGAAATTAAGATTACTGCTTTTTTTCTGTTTTTGAAAAAAATAGGTTAAAAATAAAATTAAAGATGTAAAAAGAAAAGAAAAACCAATAATTTTCAAAGAACTAAAAATTACATCAATTTTATCTTGAAGTAATAATCCTACAATAATAATGGGCAGTGACCCAATAATTAAACACAAAAGAAAATTAATATTTTCTCCCTTCTTTTTTTCTTTAATCTCTTTTAATAAATCTTTTAAAAAAAATTTAATATCATTAAAGAAAAATAATATAATTGCAAAAAATGTCCCTAAATGAAGCATTGTATCAAAAAAAATTTCAGGAGTTTTAATACCTAAAATATTTTGAAATAAAACCAAGTGCCCAGAGGAAGAAATGGGTAAAAACTCACTAATTCCCTGCACTGCTCCCAAAAAAATAGATTCTCCTATAGACATAGATTTAAAAAATTATTCAAGAATCGCCCTTATTCTCCTAATTCCAGCGCCAACAGCTTCTTCTTTTTTAATTTTAAAAATTCCAAGATCTCCTGTGCTCTCCATATGTGGGCCATTACAAACTTCTTTTGAAAAAACTTCTTTTGTTTTTGGATTATAGATTGAATAAACATAAACCTCACGGGGATATCTTTCTTTAAAAAATGCTAAAGCGCCACTTTTTAAAGCATCTTCTAAAAACATCTTTTCTTTTTTAATTTTAAGATTTTCTTTTATTTTTTGATTAACCAAATCTTCTATCTTTTGAATTTCATCTTGTGTTAATTTCCTTTTAAAAGAAAAATCAAAACGCAATCTCTCTTCATTAATATCAGAACCCATCTGCCTTACTTCTTCTCCTAAAATTTTTCTTAAAGCGCTATGCAAAAGATGGGTTGCTGTATGAAGTTTTGTAATTTTAATTTTTTCTTGCTGGGATTTTTGATTTTCAATTCTATCCAGTCCATGGCCTCCAAATTTTTTTTCTGCTCCCCTTCTTGAAATTTCCTGGTGTTTTCTAAATTCTTCCTCAAAACCATCTCTTGAAACCGTAAAATTATTTTCTTTGGCAAAATCTTCAATAACTTCGAAAGGCAGACCATATGTTTGATAAATAGAAAATGCTTCGCTTCCAGAGATAAATTTTTCTTTCTTTTTATTTAAAAGTTTATTTAAATATTTTAAACCATCATTTAAAGAATTTTCAAATTTTTCTTCTTCTTTTTGAATTTGAGTTAAAATAAATTCTTGTTTTGAAGAAAGCATTGGAAAATCTGGCAGATAAATTTCAATAACCTTATTTGCTAATGGAATCAATAAATCAAAAGATGATTCTCCTTGAAGTTTTTTTTCAAAGCGCATAGATCTCCTTAAAAGACGACGAAGCACATATCCTTGCTCAACATTAGAAGGGAATATTCCCTCAGCAAGTAAAAAAACAATTGATCTTATATGATCGGCTAAAATTCGAAAAGAGATTTTATCTTCACTATATTTTTTTTGAGTGAGTCTTTCTATTTCATTTATAATTTGAAAAAATAAATCTGTTTCAAAGACACAAGTTTTACCCTGAATTGCAGTAGCAATTCTTTCAAGCCCCATTCCTGTATCCACTACCCTGCGAGGAAGCGGAAGATATTGAAATTTATGCCCATCATTTTTTTTGTTATATTGCATAAAAACCAAATTCCAAATTTCAACAAATCTCCCACAACTGCAATTGGGCAAACATTCTTTTCCTAAATTGCAATGCGTAGGATTAATTTCAAAATGAATTTCAGTTGATGGACCACATGGACCCTCTTTGCCAATGGGCCCCCAAAAATTATCTTTTGCTCCAAATGGTAAAATTTTATTTTGAGGAATTCCTAAATTTTGCCAAATTTTTAATGTCTCTCTATCTTCTGGAATACCTTTCTCTCCTTTAAAATAAGTGATCCATAATTTTTCTTGTGGTATTTGGAGAACTTTTGTTAAAAATTCAAAAGCAAAAGAAATTGCTTCTTTTTTAAAATAATCGCCAAAACTCCAATTACCAAGCATTTCAAAAAATGTTAAATGGAAATTATCTCCTATCTCTTCAATATCATCACTTCGAAAACAAATTTGCGATGAACAGGCACGTAAAAATGGAGGTTCTTCTGGAGAAAGAATAAAAGGTATAAATTGTTGAACACCCGCTGTAGTAAAAAGAGAGGTTCCATCAGAAGGTATTAATGAAGAAGATGGAATAACTTTATGATTTTTATTTTTGAAAAAATCTAAAAAGAGATTTTTAATAACCCTTATTGAAAAAAACATTTTAAAAAGTATTTAAAAAAACAATTTAAAACTTCAAATTATAAAAAAGGTGAAAAATTATCTTCGTTTAATATTAGCAATCTCCCTAAAAAGCTCTTGCTTTTCTTTTTGAAGCTGATTAATATCTCGATCGAGTATTGATAATCTTACATTTAAATCTTCTGTCAGTTTTGTTTTACTACTTTCTAGATCCTTAATTTGTCTTTGGAGTTTTATAATTTCTTTATCAATTTGCTCAATTTTTCTTTTGGTAATATCTTGAATTTTACCTTTTTCTTCCTCTTTCTTTTTTAATTCCCAATCAATACCTTTTACTTCGCCTTCTAATCTTGTAAGTTCTCTCTTAAAACCTTCTGATGAAATTTGGTCTGTCATAAAATAATTTTAAAACTAAACCTTTTAATTAAAATAATTTTTTGTTTTTTATCGTTTTTGCCATTGAGGGGCTTTTCTTGCTTTTTTTAACCCAAATTTCTTTCTTTCTTTTTGACGAGGATCTCGGGTCAAAAGCTTATGAGAAGCAAGGAGCACACGAAAATCTTGATTTATTTCAAGAAGGCAACGCGAAATACCAAGAGACACAGCTTCGGCTTGCGACTTTTTGCCTCCACCATGAACATTAACTGTAATTTTAAATTTACCCAACTGCCCCGTAAGATCAAGTGGTTTTTTAACCTTTAATTGATTTTCAAAACTTGTAAAATATTCCTCTAATTTTTTATCATTAATAATGATTTCATTCGTATGAATCTTTGGCCAAATTCTTACTCTTGATCGTGCTGTTTTTCTTCCACCTTTCGATTCAATGTATTCTCTTTCAATAGATTTTTTTGAGGATTTTTTAATTGGAGGTTTAAGAGTTTTTTCTTTCTCTTTTTTTTCTTTTGATACCTCTTTAACTGTAGTTTTATTATTTGTTTTTTTTGTCTCTGGCATAATATTTTAATAAAAGCGCAAATTAAATTATTTTCAATTTTTTAATCATTTTATCTCTTAATTTATTTTTGGGAAGCATACCATATACCGCCCTCCTTAATACTTCACCTGGATCTTTTTTAAAAACATCCTCCAAATTCTTCTCCTTTAAAGAACCAGGATATCCTGAATGAGAATAATATTTCTTATCCTGAAATTTCCTGCCTGTAATTTTAATATCTTTTATATTTTTTATTTCTAACTTATCAGGAATAGGTGGATTATGATAAGAAAAATCTGCTCTATTTTTACCTTGCAAAACAAGAGCAATTTCACTTGCCAGTCTTCCAAGTGTCTTTCCTTTTGCATCTATTACTACTACTTTTTGATTTTTTTGGTTTTTATCTGTCATAAATATTATAATAAATTTTTAAACAAGCTCAATTTTCACCATTAAACTGCCATCTTTTCTTTGTCCGATTTTTGTAATTCGCGTATAACCACCTTTTCTATCTTTATATCTCGGTCCAATTTCATTAACCATTTTTTTAACAACTTCTTTTGGAAAAAACTTTGACAAATACCGAATAGTGCTTAATTGATTAACTTTTGATTTCTCAATTTTTGGCTCTATAAAACGTGAAAGTGATTTTGCTTTTACCTCTGTAGTAATAATTTTTTCTTTTAAAATCAAAGAGTTTGCCAATGTTTTAATTAAGGCCTCTCTTTGTCCTTTTGTTCTTTTTAATTTTTTTGTGCTTTTTGAATGACGCATACCTTAAAAAATCTTAACTAAAATAAATTACTTTTTTGATTTCTTTTTCTTAGGTGAAACCTTTTCTTTTTCGCTATTTAATTTTTCTACAGAATCTTTAATTTTTTGAAAATAAGAAATAAGAATTTCACATGATTGTGTTAGTGCTTCGTTTGGTTTAATAGTTCCATCAGTAGTAATATCAATGATTAAACGGTTAAAATCAATTGTTTTTCCTACGCGCATATCTTCCACCCTGAATCCTACTTTTTTTATAGGTCCAAAAGATGCATCTAAATACAGCACCCCGATTTCACCCTTACCGCTCTTAAATGTTTCAGCAGGTACGTAGCCGTAACCTCTTTGTGCTTGCATTTCTATATCAATTTTCGCCCGAGGTGAAGTAAGCGTTAAAAGAGGAAGCTCGGGATTGACAATTTTAACCTGTGGAGGAGTTTTAATATCACCAGCTGTTATAACTTTTTCTCCCCGACTTGGACCTTTCTCTTGAATTTCTAATGTCTGAGGTAAATCTCCATTAATATTTAATCTTACTTGCTTTAAATTTAAAAGTATTTCCAGTACATCTTCCTTGACTCCTGAAATTGTAGAAAATTCATGACTTACTCCTTTAATTTTTACCTGCGTTATTGCAGATCCTTCTAAAGATGAAAGCAGGACTCTTCTTAGGGCACTACCCAAAGTTGTACCATAACCAGGATAAAGTCCCTCAATAATAAATTGGGAAGTATTTTTATCTTGTTTGTTTTCTTTAATCAAAGAAATTTGAAAAGGTAAAATTTTTTCTTCCATAATAATTGTATAATTTAATTAATATTTTATCGAGAATAAAATGAAATAATTAAAGGTAAATCTATTTTATATCCCAAATCATCGACCTTTGGATTAGATTTGACCTTAATTTTCAATGTTTCTTTATCAACTTCAAGCCAAGAAGGAAATTCTCTATCTTTAAGCGTTATTATTCTTCGTTTTAAAAACTCGGAATTCTGAAATTTTTTAGTAGGAGTAATCTCATCTCCAATATTAACCTCATAGGAAGGAATATCTATCCTGCGATTGTTTACCTTAAAATGACCATGATTAATAATTTGCCTCGCTTGCGATCTTGAATCCGCTATACCGACTCTAAAAATAATATTATCCAATCTTTTTTCTAATTTTTCAAATAAATATTGAGATGCATCTGCACTTTCCCTTGCTTTTAGGGCTTCCTTTACATATTTTTGAAATTGACGATCACTTATATTATAAATATTTTTCACTTTTCTTGCTTCATTTAATTCTCGACCGTAACCAGACATTTCTCCACCACTTCGTTTTTTCTTAACTTGACTACCAGGAGGATATGACTTTCTTAAAAAAGGACATTTTGGAGAATTACATTTATCTCCTTTTAAAAATAACTTTTCTCCTGCCCTTCGACATATTTTACATTTTGATTTTTTTTCCATAAATAAAATTTAATAAAATAATAATTAAACTCTTCTTGGTTTTGGTGGTCTTGGACCATTGTGAGGAATTGGTGTAACATCTTTAATCGATAAAACCTGAATTGCAGAATTATTTGCTATTGTCTTTAAAACAGCATTCCGCCCAGGACCAATTCCTTTAACAAAAATTGACACTTCTTTTGGCCCTGACCTTTCAAGTTTATCTAAAATAAATTCAGCTACCTTACTCGCAGCAAATGGTGTACCCTTTTTGGTACCTTTAAAACCAATACCTCCGGTAGTTGCCCAATTAATGACATTGCCCTTTGGATCTGTAACAGTAATAGCAGTATTATTATATGTTGATCTAATATAAAGATTCCCCTTAGTAATTTTTACTTTTTTTAAGGGCTCTTTTTTTTCTTCTACTCTTTTTCTTATTTCTTCCCTTTCCTTTAAAAGTTCTTCTGCTTTCGGCTTAACAACACGTTTTTTACCCATATAATTAATTTATTTTTAATTAAATGTTTAATATTATTTTATCTAATGACTCTATTTTGGCGCTGGAGGTGGCTTTCTACCAGATCCAACTGTTCGCCTTACATTGCCCCTTACTGTTCTTGAATTACATCTTGTTCTCTGTCCTCTAACTGGTAAACCTTTTTGATGTCTTAATCCTCTCCAACAATTAATTTCTTTTAATCTTTTAATATTTGATCTTATTTCTTCTCGCAAATCTCCCTCTATTTTTAAATCTTTTTCAATTAAATCTCTAAGCCGAGAAATTTCCTCGGCAGTCAAATCTTTTGTCTTTTTACCAAGAGGAATATTTGCTTCTTGAAGAAGCTTTCGAGCAAGTGAATTTCCTATACCATAAATATAAGTCAAACTAATTTCAATATTTTTATTGTCAGGAATATTAATACCTACTATACGCATAAAATTAAAACTATTTTAATAACGTCTTAAATTTTTCAAATTAAAAATTTTATCCTTGCCTTTGTTTATGTTTTGGATTTTTTTTACAAATAATATATACTCTTCTCTTACGACGCACAACCTTGCAATCTTTACAAATTTTTTTAACAGAAGATTTTACTTTCATAATTTCAAAATAATAAAAAACAAACACAATTTTTTCCTTAACTTTATAAAACAGAATTAGTGAGTGAGGTGATCCATTCTTCCACGATAAACTATTCTTCCTCTTTTTTCATCGTAATCAGAAATTTCAACTAAAACATCATCCCCGGGAAAAACTCGGATAAAATTTAATCTCATCTTGCCAGAAAGGTGTGCCAAAACTTCTCTGCCATCTTCTAATTTAACTTTAAAAAATGCATTAGGAAGAGCTTCTAAAACAACACCTTTTTTATTTTCTTTTTGATTTTGTTTTGTTTTCACAATCTTTAAAATATACTCTTAAAATTAATTTTTGTCAATGATACTTATCTTGCGTACTCAATCAATCTTTTTTCTCTTATCACCAAAACCTTAATCTCACCTGGATACTTTAATTCTTCTTCAATAGCATCGGCAATTTCTCTCGCTAATCTTTTTGCACCAAGATCATCTATCTCATCACTTCTAACAAATACTCTTAACTCCCTTCCAGCTTCAATCGCATAAGCATCTTGAACACCCTCAAAAGAAAGTGCGATTTTCTCAAGATCCTCAATTCTATTTAAATAATCCTCGCTTGCATCATTTCTTGCTCCAGGCCTTGCAGAAGAAATAGCATCGGCGGTTTGAACAATAATACCTTCTACACTTGTATAAGGATATTCTTCATGATGAGATTTTACCGCATCAATCACCTCTTTTTCAACACCATACTTCTCTAAAATACGTGCTCCAATTTCTGTATGAGAACCTTCTATTTCATAATCAACCGCCTTACCAATATCATGCAGAAGTCCTGCTTTTTTCGCTACTTTTTTATCAGCACCAATTTCTCGAGCAATACTTTCAGCTAAAATAGCAACTTCAATACTGTGCAAAAGCACATTTTGACCAAAACTTGCTCTAAATTGCAAACGTCCTAAAAGCTGATGAATTTTCGGATCTAAATCAAAAATTTTTATTTTGAAAGCAGCTTCTTGACCAATTTTCTCCATAATTATTGGCATTTCTTCTTTAACCTTTTTGGCAATCTCTTCAATTCTTGCTGGTTGAATACGAGAATCTTTAATTAATCTTTCCAGTACTATTCTAGCAATTTCTCTTTTCTCTGGATCAAAAGAAGAAAGAAATACAACCTGTGGTGTATCATCTACTATAAGTTCAACACCCGTCATTCTCTCAAAAGCTTTAATATTTCTTCCCTCTTTTCCAATAATTCTTCCTTTAATTTCATCATTTGGGATTGGTACTTCTATCACTGTAAAGTCTTGAATAGTAGGTACGCCATATTTTTGAATCGCTGTTGCTAAAATTTCTCGTGCTTTTGTTTCAAATCTTTCTTCTTTGTCCCTTTCTAATTTTGCTATTCTTTCTTTAATTTCCTGTTCGTATTCTTTCTCAATATCTGAAAAAATTTTTTCTTTTGCCTCTTCTTTGGTCATTGTAGCTATTTTTTCAAGAGATTCTTGAATACTTTTCCTTGAGGTTTCAAGTTCTTCTTTAAACTGTCGCAAACGATTAGTTTTAACTTGCAATTCTTTCTCTTTTTGCTGAAGCATTTCAAAATTTTGATTAATTTTTTTTCTTTTAATATCCAATTGATGTTCTAAATTTCTAATCTCACTCTCTTGTAATTCTTTTTCTCTGCGGATATCTTCTAAAATTTGATTTGCTTTATTTCTAGCCTCAAGAATAATTTTTTGAGCCTCTTTATTTGCTCTATCTTGTTTTTTTCTTATAATTTCCTCAACCGAACCCAACTGACGTCTTGCGATATTTTGACGAGCAAAATACCCAAGAATAGCGCCAATTGCCAAAGCAAGGGCGCCACCTCCGATAAAAATAAGATAATCTGACATAATGTTTATAATTTTAAATTAAAAGTGTATTAAATTTTAACAAAAAATCACAATTTTGTCAAAATTATTATTGGGTTATTATTGTTGTTGACATTAAACAAAAAACCTTGTATCTAAAAAGAATATATGTTATTATTTTATACATTAGTAAAATCATCTATTTAATAGAGATCTTACTTTGGGCGTATAGCTCAGATTGGTTAGAGCGTCACGTTGACATCGTGAAGGTCTCCCGTTCAAGTCGGGATACGCCCATAAAATAAATAAAAAGTATGACAATAAATAAAAAAATATGACACAAGAAAATACAAAAAAAATAGAAAAAAAAGTAAAAAAACTAAAAAACGATAAAAATAACTTTAAAATTGGAGACACAATTGAAGTTACCGAAATTATTTCTAAAACAAAAGATGGTAAATTAACCACTCAAAAATTTGAGGGTATTGTTATCGCAAAAAAACATGGCAGAGAACCCGGAGCAACATTTACTGTAAGAAAAATAATTGAAGGAATTGGCGTAGAAAAAACTTTTCCACTGCACTCACCTCTTATTCAAGATATAAAAATTAAAAAAAGAGGACGAGCAAGAAAATCTAAAATTTACTGGATTAGGGAAAAAACTGAAAGAGAGATAAGAAAAAAACTCAAGCCAAAAAAGGTTTAATTTGCTTAATAATAAAAGCCCAGGTGGCGTAATTGGTAAACGCAGCGGTTTGAGGGGCCGTGCCCTTTGGGCGTGCGGGTTCGAGTCCCGCCCTGGGCATTAAAAAAACGTCGGCATTTGTCGACGTCTTTAAAAATTTATAATTTATTTACTTATACCAAGTTTTTCTTCGATTTCAGGTTGATAAAAACCAGAAATTATCTCACCGTCGATATCAATAACAGGCACACCTATCTGACCACTTTTTCTAATCATTTCTTCCATCGCCTCTTGACTTTGCGAGATATCTTTTTCTTCAAACTCAATTTTATGAGAGTTTAAAAAATCTTTAAGTTGATGACAATAATAACAATTTGGACTCGTATAAATAATAATTTTTTTCATAAATTTTTATTTTTAAAAAACAAAATAATTATTTAGTTAAAATAGATTAAAACAAATCAAATCATAAATTTAAATTAATAAATATAAAGAATTGATTTATTAAAAAATTTTTGATAAGATAATTATATTAATCATTTTTTTAAAAAAAATCAAGGATTAATTTGGGCGCGTAGCTCAGTTGGTAGAGCGTCTCGTTTACACCGAGAAGGTCTCCTGTTCGAGTCAGGACGTGCCCATTTAAAAATTAAAATATGACACTTAAAGAAAAAATTAAAAATGATTCCATTACAGCAAGAAAAAATAAGAAAGAAATCGAATATTCCACATTAAACTATCTTTTAGCATTAATTTTAAATAAAGAAAAAGAAAAAAGATTTAAAATTATTAAAAAAGAAAACAGTGTAGAAGATATTGAGAAAAAAAGCCAGTTAACAGATGATGAAATAATAGATTTAATTCTCTCTGAAATCAAAAAAAGAAAAGAATCATTAGAGTTTTTTCAAAAAGAAAAAAGAGATGAATTAATTAAAAAAGAAGAAGAGGAACTTAAAATATTAGAAAAATATATACCACAGCAATTAACTGATAATGAAATTGAAGAAATTGTAAAAGAAGTTATTGATAAAAATAAAATAGATTCGCTTAAAGATATGGGGAAAATAATGGGCAACGTTATGCCAAAAATAAAAGGTAGAGCAGATGGCTCAAAAGTAAGTAATATTGTTAAAAAAATAATTTTAGAAAAAATTAATAAGCCGGAGTAGCCAAGGCGGTCACGGCGACGGTCTGAAAAACCGTAGATTCCGGTTCGATTCCGGACTCCGGCATATAAAAACAATCTAATTAAAATATTTTACTATTTAACGAGTAAATTAAATTTTAATAATATAATTAATGCGGGATTAGTATAGTGGTAGTACACTACCTTGCCAAGGTAGAGGCGCCGGTTCAATCCCGGTATCCCGCTTAAATATTAAATTATTTTTTATTTCAAAAAAATGGAAACAGAAAAAATACTAAAGAAGATAAAAGATGAAAAAATAAAATTTATAAGTTTACAATTTTCTGACCTACTTGGAGCCATTAAAGAAATAATTATACCTGTGGAAGAATTAGAAAGCACGCTTGAATATGGACTTTGGTTTGACGGTTCATCAATTGAAGGATTTGCACGAATCCAAGAGAGTGATTTATTTCTAAAACCAGATTTAAATACCTATTCTAATATTCCCTGGCTTACAGAAAATGGGAAAACATCAAGATTTATATGTGATATTTATGCACCGGATGGCAAACCATTTGAGGGAGATCCAAGATTTATTCTTAAAAAAACACAACTTGAGGCAAAAAGAATGGGCTTTCAATATAATGTTGGACCAGAATTAGAATTTTATTTATTTGAAAAACAAAATGAAAATAAAACTATACCTATAGATACTGGAAGTTATTTTGACCTTTCTTCTTATGATGGATATAAAGTAATAAAAGAAATAATCACTGCTCTTAAATCTTTTGGAATTAATGTAGAAACATCACATCATGAGGTTGGTGGTGGACAATATGAAATAGATTTTAATTACGGACCTGCTATTTTAATAGCCGATAGGGTTCTTACATTAAAATATACTGTTAAAAAAATTGCCCAAATGAATAATTTAGTAGCAACGTTTATGCCAAAACCAATAATGAATGCAGCTGGTTCTGGAATGCATGTTCATCAAAGTATTTTTGATATCTCTGGTAGAAAAAACTTATTTTATAAAAAGAACGATAAATATAATCTTTCAAAAATAAGTTATAGTTTTCTTGCAGGTCAAATGAAACATATTAAAGGAATGTCTGCGATTCTATGCCCTACTGTAAATTCATATAAAAGGTTGGTATCTGGTTTTGAGGCACCGGTATATATTACATGGGCAAGTATGAATAGATCCGCTCTTATCAGAGTGCCGAAATGTTTTGAAGAAAAAAATGAATCTTCAAGGATTGAACTTAGATGTCCTGATCCAAGTTGTAATCCATATTTAGCCTTTGCTACTATGCTCAAAACTGGCCTTGAAGGAATACAAAATAATCTTACTCCACCAAAACCCGTAGAAGAAAATGTTTATCAATTTGATAATAAAAATTTAAATATAAACCATATTAACACTTTGCCAAATTCACTTTATGAGGCATTAGAAGAATTAAAAAAAGACAAAATTATTCAAGAATGTCTCGGCGGGCATCTTTTTGAAAAGTACATTAATATTAAAACAAAAGAGTGGAATGAATTTAAAACACAGGTTACACCTTGGGAAATAAATAAATATTTAGACACCTATTAAATCTATTAAATTAAGCAATTTCATAATTTTAAAAACCCGTATCATATAGAGACGGGTTTTTAAAATTAATAAAAACAATTAGTAGAGTATTATTTAATTTCTACAACTGCTCCTGCTTCTTCTAATTTAGCCTTTATTTCATCTGCTTCTTCTTTTTTAACTTTTTCTTTAATAACAACGGGTGCACCATCAACTAAATCCTTTGATTCCTTAAGCCCTTTACCCGTAATTTCTTTTACTAGCTTTATTACTTGGATTTTTGAAGAACCAGCATCTTTTAATTCGACATTAAATTCTGTCTTCTCCTCTTCTTCTTGTCCTGCAGTAGCGACTGCTCCTGCCGGAACAGAAACCATTGGAACCTGCGAAGAAACACCAAATTTCTCTTCCAAAATCTTCACTAATTTCGCTAAATCAACAAGCTTCATATTTTCAATCTCTTCTACAATCCCTTTTAAATTTTCAGGAACTTCAATTTCTTTTTTTTCTTCTTCTGCCATATTTTTTATAACATTATTAAGACTCAAAAATATAAAATTTATATTTGAGCAAAAATTTGACCTTTATTTGGAAATATTAGATAAAACATAAATTAATTTTTGGATATTTCCTTTTAAAATAAAATTTAAATTCATTATCGGTGCTTTGATAGTATTGAGAAGTTGCGCTAATAGATCTTCTTTTGAAGAAATACTGGCAATCTCTTCAATATATTCCTTATTAATGACAGACCATCTATCTCCTTCCCTGGTAATGCCAAATAAATAATTTATTATATCTTTTTTTTCTTTTTGAAAAATCTTGAAAATTTTTGCTGCTGAAATTTCATCTGTTGAAAGCCCAACAATTGTTTGATTAGTAATTTTGGGGACATCAACTTTTTCTTGCTCCAGAGCTTTTTGTATAAGTGTATTTTTAGCAACAAAAACTTCTCCATTATTTTTCTTGAATTCTCTTTGGAGTTTTTGTTGATCTTCTATCTTAAGACCCTGAAAATTACAAAAAACAACCAAATTATATTTTTTTAATTTTTCACGAAAATCTTTAATAAATATCTCTTTTTCTTTTTTTGTTAACATATCTTTTTAAAAAAAATCTACGACATTATTGTGTCGCAGAATTCTAAATAAAAAATTATATGTCTCAATGGGATTTACTCTTTTTAAGATACCCATTTTCTGCGACAAGCCTCTATATTTATATTATAACAAAATCTTATTTTTTGTCAACTATAATAAATTAAGATTTTCTAATATCTTTTCTCCAAATTCTTTTGCTGCTTCCGGTCCATTGGCTGTAATAATATTACCATCTTGAACTACTGGATTATCAACAAATTCTGCTCCATTTTCTTTTAATGTATTTATAGCACTTTTATCAAGAGGACTTGACCAAACAGTTGCTTTTTTCCCTTCAAGCAACCCTGCTTTTGCTAAAATTGTAGGAGCAATACAAATTGCTGCTAAAATTTTATTTTGATCTACTGCATCATTGGCAACTTTATAAGAATCTTCATTATCCAGGTACTCCAAAGCACCGGGTCCTCCAACAAAAATTATAGCATCGTAATCTTCAACATTTAATTTATTTATAGTTAAATCAACATTCGCTTCTCCCCCATCGGCTCCAATAGCAACACCTTCTTTTGTAGAAGCAGTAACAACCTTAACTCCATTATTTTCTAAAATTTCCTTGGGGACGAAATATTCTTCATCTCGAAAATCACGAAATGCAACCAAAATTACCACTTTCTTGGAATTTTCATTTAATGATTCTGGCATAGAATTTTCTTTAATAATTGAACCCTGACCTTTTTGAAATTGAAAAAACAAAAATATACCTACTCCTAATATAATAACAATAATTACCAAAAATAATGACCAATTTTTCATTGTTTTTAGATTTTTTTATTTAAAACCTTTTACTGTACGTTTTGAAAACCATAAAAAAAACAATGATTAAATATTTTAAAACGCAAATTTTACTTTAATTTCAATGGTGATATACAATTTCTTTGCAATTCTATACACCTCCCTTGATTTAATTTAACACCATAACCAGAAATCAAAGGATCAAAGCAATCTTTGATTTCTGAAAAATCACTAAATCCATCACCATCTGTATCAAATTTTTCAAAATCTGTACCAAGACATTTTTCTTCTGTGTCAGTTAAACCATCGTTATCAGAATCTTTAGCGGCTTCTACAGATAAATCTGGTGTTGGACTAATGGTTGGTGTTGAAACAATATCTGGTGTTGGGGTTGACATTATACCCCACATGGAAGAATCAGGAATATTTGTTGCAGGAATATTTGTTGTAGGAATAGAAAACATTTCGTTATAAATATCAACTATTGATTGCGCTCCTTCTGGCTCTTGAATTGACATTTTTTGATTAAAATTAGAAAATTTACTTTCGCTTAAAACAACATAATACTGTTCTCCCTTTGGATTTTGTGGATCTTTAAATTCAAAATCTAATTTTATTCTATTTGGAAGGAGGTCTTTTTTTGTGAAACTTACTTCCGCATTAGCCGTTACAAAAAATTCTTCTAAAAAATTATTAACTTGTTCTTTTGCTGATTTTTTAGTTTCCGGCGAATTGGCTTCAAAATCTTTGAGATATTTTTCAAAATTTTTAATTAATGTATCTTCACCTAATAATATTTCCTGCAATTCTTCCTTATTTATCGTTTCTAATTTTTTAGCAAGTAAAGGAAATTCTTCATTAGTAATAATCTGCTCTGGATTTTTCATAATTTCTGCGACCTCCTTTTCAAAATCTTCCATAAACTCTTTTAGAAAAACAAGAGATTTATCAAGATAAACATCGATTAATTCACCAAGAAATTTTTTTAAACCATCTTTTTTAGTTTCTATTTCATAAAAATAAACCTGTTTATTATCTTCATTTTTTAAAGAAGCCGAAATATTAAAAGCACTTGGTATAAATGATAAAATATTGTTTTTTTCAGTTTTTGAAAGAGAAAAATCTTTTTTTATATTTTCTTCAATTTCCTTCCTAAGTTTTTCCTCAAATTTTTCGCTCAATTTTAATTGAAGTTTTTGAATTTCTTTCTCTTCGTCGGTCATCGAAAAATCCCATATTCCCTGCTCAAGTTTTTGCGCCTCAGTTAAATTATAATAAAACCACTTTCCTTTCAATGAGTTAATTTGTTCTGAAATTAAATCGACTTCAGAATTTGATATGGCCTCTTGGGATAACTCAAAATCATCTAATTTTAGATAACTTTTATCTCCTCCAATATTAATTGCCGAAATTTTGATTGTAAAATATTCTATATTTTTTTTGGGATCCCCTGGAGATGGTCCCACACTCTTAAGAGTGATAATATCTTTTGTCTTTGCTTTATCTTTTAAATTGATATCTTGATTTATATTTAAAGAAAAATCATAACTGCTTTCTGTTTGACAAATTTCTTTTTTAGGATTATCTTTACAAGAAGATGGTTTTAAAACTAAGGCATTTTTTATTGAGGCGAAAAGATTAGAAAAAGGAATTTTTGTTTCTGGTTTTTTTATTTGCTCCTCATCTTCTATTTTTTGCCAACCTTTGTATTCTAAAGTAAATTCGTAATGAAAGGTTTGAATATTACCAAAATTTTCTAAGCTTTTAGATATTGTTTCCTCAAGAGATGGAACATTTTTTGAAAAAATACCGGAAGAATAAAACGCTCCTCCTATACTAACAATTAAAATAACGCTCAAAATTGATATTACAATATTTTTTGCCATAGCATTAAAAATTATTAAAAATATTTTTGACGATTATTTAGATGCTCATCGTATGTTTTTGAAAAAATTGTTTTTTGTGTTTTTGGATCTGTTAAAAAATAATTAAAATCTGTTTCTTTTGGGAATATAGTTGCTTTAATCGATTCAAGGCCAGGATTTGAAATAGGACCAGGTGGCAACCCTTTATTTAAATAAGTATTGTATGGAGAAACAGCATTTTCAATCTCTTCACGTGTATAAACCCATTTGTCCTCACCTATAATATAATTAATTGTAGCGCAGCTTTCAAGCGGTTGCTGATTTTTTAATCTTCTCCAAAAAATACCTGCGACAATTTCCCTGTCATCTTTTGTCTTTACTTCTTTTTCAACAATGCTTGCCAATGTAACAATTTCGTGAATTGTTTTTCCTTGATTTTTAATTTCTTCTCTTAAATCACTACTTAATTTTTTATCAAAATTATCTAAAAACTTTTCTACTACATCTTTTGCGCTACTTTCTTTTTTAAAAATATAAGTATCTGGAAATAAATAACCCTCAAGATTAGAATCAACAGGAGCATCTTTCAAGAAATCATATTTTGTTTGAAAATCACTAACTTTGAATTTTGAAATTTCAAATTTTACAGTGCCTTCGGGAAAACTATTATTCAATCTTTCTTCAATTTTTTTAAGAGAAAAACCCTCTGGTATAGTAATTACAACATCTTCCTTAATCACTTCTCCATTCTCCATTTTAGAAACTATTTCAGCAATACTCATATTTGGTGAAAGAAGATATTTCCCTGCCTGAAGCGCTTCTTCTTTCCCGTAATTAGAAACATAAAAAGCAAAAAGATATCTATTTTTAATAATTCCTTGCTTTTCTAAATTAAAGGCAATACCAAGTGCTCCCTGGCCAGGTTTTATCTCAAAAACTTTGGGCTCTGTCTTATTTGTTTTAAATGGTTTATAAATCCCATTTTGAATATAAAAATATAAAAGCGCTCCCAAAATAATAAATATAACAAGAATAATAACAGCAATTATAATAATAATTTTTTTACTCATTTATTTTTAAATTCAAAAACAGTAATTTCAGGGAAAACTCCACAGCGAAATGGTATTATACTCGTTCCTATGCCTTGATTAACATAAAGTGGTACACCCTCAACATTATAAAGTCCTGAAACATATTTTTTCTTTCCTCCAAGGTTTAAAATAAAATTTCTCAAAAAAATAACTTGCCCTCCATGGGTATGACCAGTAAAAATAAAATCAACACCCTTTTCTTTCAAAAAATTTATATTGTCTTCTGAATATTCAACAATATCTGGAGAATGCGATAGAAGAAAAACAATTCTACTGGGATCAACTTCTTGCAGTGTCTTTTTTAGATCATCAAATCCTAAAAATGGATCATCAATTCCTGCTACTGTGAAATTAAAATTATTAAAATTAATATCTTTTACATCATTAACTAAAATATTAATACCATCGCTCTCAAGTCTCTCTTTTAAAATAGAAATTGGCAATTGTGGAATTAAATGATCCCAATTCCCAAAAAC
>JAQVET010000006.1 GCA_028697615.1 Minisyncoccota bacterium | reverse complement strand
AATAATTTTACTGGAGAGTAAATTTTCAACTAAAACATTATTTTCTTTAACCTCAAGGGGCCCTGGTAAACTTTCTTTTTTTTCTTCTTTTTGAATGGGTTCTTCTGAAACTTTAGTTAAATTATCTGTTTCTACTTTTGGAGAACCAAGTTGTGTCTGTGTATGTATATTTGAAATAGAAGAAGTATTTTCTTCTTGTAAGGGAAGATTTAAAAAAACAACACTCCCTGCAAAAATAATAACAATTAATAAAATAAGCCACTCAACGTTTATAAAATTTTCAAGTTTCATATATTAACCAAGTAATCTTATTGTTATTCCTATAATCGCTAAAACTACACTAAATATCCAAAATCTCATCGTGATTTTCTCTCTTTCCCAACCTTTTGCTTCTAAATGATAATGAAGAGGCGATGCTAAAAATATCTTTTTTTTAAAAAATTTTTTAGAAATAAGTTGTATTATAACAGAACCAGCCTCAACAACTAAAGGCGCTGCAATAATAGGCAAGACCAAGACAGAATCTGTCAAAAAAGCAACAACAGCCAAAGTAACTGTTAATGCCAAAGAACCCGTCTCTCCCATATAAAAACGTGCTGGAGGAATATTAAACCACAAAAAAGAAAGAGTGGTTCCTGCAATTACAGAACAAAAAGCGGCTATATCAATTTGATTATTAAAAAAAGCAATTATTGAGAAAGCGCCAAAAATCACAGCAAAAACTCCTCCCGCCAAACCATCGATGCCATCGATAACACCTCCAGACCAACAAGCTAATGTAACAATAATAAAAAGAAGAATATACCACATTCCCAAATAAAAATCACCATTTCCTGGTATATGAATCGTTTGAATATCAAGTTTTGCAAAAAACCACCACCCACCAATAAGCCCAATTAATAAAACGATTAAAAATCTTTGCAAAAAAGTTAAACCTCCAGCAATATATTTTCCCTTGCCTTTTACTTGTAAAAAATCATCTAAAAATCCTAAAATGCCTGCCGCTGTTAGAGCAAAAAATGGAAGCCATGTCTGAGAACGAGAAAGAAAATTAAATTTTTGAAATAAATAAATATCAGGAAAAATATTAGCAAGAAAGAAAAAAATTAAAGCAACCAAAAGTGCTACGAGCCAAATTAAAATACCGCCAAACCGAGGCACAGAAACTTCTCTTTCACTGTTAAATTTATTAAAATATACTGCCTCTTTGCCATCTATTGTTTTTTTTCTTACCTCCTTTCGCCAAAGTTTGTGTTTATATAAAATATTAGTTAAAAAAGGGGTTAATAAAACAGAAATTACACTGGCAATCGCCCCTAATGATAAAATTTTAATTACGCTAATAACTATATCTTCCATAAAAATTAAAAATAATTATTTCCATAAATAAGCAATTTTTAACCAATCGATAAACTCTCTTGCCCTTAAAGTTCTATCATCTGTTCCCAAAAGCAGGATAACTAAAATATCTTTTAAATTTTCTGGTGGCTTTAAAAAAAGTAATATACAATCACCTGCTTCTTTGGTAAATCCTGTTTTACCCCCGAGGATATTTTCTTCTCCTAAAAGTTTATTAGTATTTAATTCAAAATGCTCATATCCACTTAAAGAAATAAATCTAACCTCTTTACGAGAAATGATATCAATAATTTCAGGATAATTTTGAAAGATAAAATAAGATATATCTGCTAGATCTTGAGAAGTTGAATATTGAGAATTGCAATCAGAAAGACCATGAACATTACAAAAATGTGTATTTTCAGCTCCAATTATTAAGACTTTTTCATTCATTAAATTAACAAAATTATCCTCACCTATCTTTTCTGCCAAAGCAGTAGCTGCATCATTAGAAGAAGCTACAAGAAGCAAATTCAAAAGGTCGTTAAATTTTATCTTTTCATTTACTTTTAAATCACCAGCTGTGCCCTCAGTTAAAACAGCATTTTTAGAAATCTCAATGATGTCGTCTTTATTGTATATATCTAAAGCAACCATGGCAGTAACTAATTTTGTGAGTGAAGCAATAGGAAGTTTTTTTTCAATATTTTTTTGATAAAGTATTTTTTTTTGTCGATTATTAGAAAAAAGAATTGCTATTCCTGCTTTTTCTTTTAAATCTGGTTCTGAAACAGACCAGTTACGAATAGGGAAAAAATCTGGCTTCGTAGTCTGAATAAAATAAGGACTATCAAATAAGATATTCTCTTTTGAGAAAAAAATTTCTCCACCTCCCTCTTCTTTAAGAAATTTTGCATCTTTATTTAAAACCTGGTATTCAAAAGGTTTATTAAAAAAAATAAATAAAAATAAAACAACGATAGCCACTCCTATTAAAAAAATACCAGCATATTTTAATGATCTCATAAAATAGATTTTTAAAAAATTATTTGATTATTTTGATTTTATTTTATTAATTTTTATTTTTAACTCCTGAAGTTGATCTTTGCTCACCTCACTTGGGGCATCCATCATTAAATCTCTACCATCACCGGTTTTTGGAAAAGCAATAACATCACGAATACTATTTTGATTTAAAACTATCATCAAAAATCTATCGATACCCGGAGCAATTCCCCCGTGAGGAGGTACACCATATTCAAATGCTTCAAGCAAATGACCAAATTGTTTTCGTATCACTTCTTTAGAATTCCCCATTACCTCAAAAACCGCCTCTAAAATCTCTGGCTTATAAGATCTTAAACTTCCCCCTCCAACTTCATATCCATTTAAAACAAAATCATACTGATATGCCAAGATATTTTCTGGATGGGCCTTAATTTCTTTGATATCTTCTGTTTGGGGTCTTGTAAATGGATGGTGAATAGCATCCCACCGCTTTTCTTCTTTTTTCCATTCAAACATTGGAAAATCTACCAAAAACGCAAAAGCAAGTTCGTCAGGATCTTTTTTATTTTTTCTTAAATCTGGTTTATCGGTTTTATATTTTTTAATTGTTTCTCTGGCATCTAATCTTGGAAATGGAATTTGAGTTATTTTTTTTGATGGGAAAAGTTTTTTTACCAATTTAATATACATCTCTTCAACCAAATTTAAAATTTCCTCTTGACTGATAAATGCCATCTCAATATCAAGTTGAGTAAATTCTGCTTGGCGATCAGCCCTTGGATCTTCATCTCGAAAACAACGAACAATCTGAAAATACCTTTCAACACCTCCTACCATTAAAATTTGCTTATATTGCTGAGGTGATTGTGGAAGAGCATAAAATTTTCCAGGGTGCAAGCGAGATGGTACTAAAAAATCACGCGCTCCTTCTGGAGTGGATTTTGAAAGAATTGGTGTTTCTATTTCTAAAAATCCTCTTTTTCCAAGAAAATTTCTAAAAAAGGAAATAACCATTTGCCTCTGCCAAAAATTTTCTTGAAAACCTTTATCTCTAAACTCAAGATAGCGATATTTTAAACGTACCTCTTCTTTGACTTTCTCTCTTTCTCTAAAATCAAAAGGTAGCGGTCGTGCTTTTGAAAAAAGCTTAATTTTTATAGGTGAAACTTCTAAATCACCAAATGCCGTATCTTTATCTTGGGTACCCGTGGGTCTTTTTTGTACTATACCTATAACTTCAATCGTTGATTCTTCTGTGAGTGTTTTTACAGTATTATAAATTACCTTTTTTGACTTGGAAACAACTACCTGCAACCTTCCACTACCATCTCTAACATTAAAAAAAATAAGGCCGCCATGATTTCTTATTTTTTCAACAAAGCCACAGATTTTTATTTTTTTATTAATTTTTGAAAAAGAATCTTTAATAAGTGTTCGTTTCATAAAAATATTATAAAAAATTTATTTCATAATCTATTATAACTAAAATTAAATAATTTCTCAAGCAAATAATTTAATATTAATCTCACTGGGCATCTTATTTTTATTTTAAATTTTATTTTAAATTCAAATCTATTTTTTTTGTTTATTTTGTAAAAAATATCTACAAAAAAGAATCCACCAATAGGTGGATTCTTAAAAAATCAAATATTTGCTGAAAATAAAAACTTTATCTATCAAAATTTTATATTTTCGCTTTATTTTAAAAAATTCTATTCTTGTTTCTCTTCTTGTGAAGCTTCTTCCGGTGGAGCTTGTGATTTTTGTTCTTCCTGGGGCGTTTCTACCGACTCTCCTTGAGAAGATTCTCCTTCTTCAACTTTCCCTTCTTCTGAAATTTTTTCTTCTCCTTTAGTAAGATACCAAATCATTAAAGCGATAACAATAATTATTATAATTATCCAAACCCACATTACTGCATCCATATTTTTATTTAATGTTTATCAATGACCTTTCTATGCTTTATTATAGAAAATAAATCATTAAAAATCAACTTAAAATATGAATTACAAATCATCGCTTATAAAAATATAATATGTGAATTAATTCAATTAACGAATCAATAAATTGCACAGCATATCAAAATACTATTATAAGTATTATAGTATCCAACATCTATAATTAATCAAGTATCTATACAATCTTTTTACCCACGTACTCTGCCATTTCTGCAAGACGACAAGAATATCCCCATTCGTTATCATACCAAGAAACAACTTTTACTAAATTATCTTGCGCCATTGTTAAATTTAAATCAACAATCGATGATAAAGAATTACCGACAAAGTCAACAGAAACAAGGTCTTCTTTTGATATACCTAAAATATTTTTTAAACCCCCTTGGGCCTCTTCAGTAAAAATTTCATTTACTTCATCAATTGTTGTTGATTTTTCAACAAGACATATAAAATCAACAATTGACACAGTTGGAGTAGGAACACGCAGCGAGATTCCATCAAGTTTTCCTTTGAGTTCTGGTAAAACTTCACCTACACTTTTTGCTGCTCCTGTTGTAGTAGGAATTATAGAAAGAGCCGCTGCTCTTGCTCTTCTTAAATCTTTATGTGGCAAATCTAAAATTCTTTGATCATTAGTATATGAGTGAACAGTCGTCATAAAACCTTTTTGAACAATAAAATTTTGATGCAGGATTTTTACAATTGGAGCCAAAGCATTTGTAGTGCAAGAACTATTTGAGATAATATCATCTTTTTCTGGATTATACTTCTCTTCGTTAACTCCTAAAACAAATGTTGGAATATCCTTATCTTTTGGAGGAGCAGAAATAATTACTTTTTTTGCACCTGCTTCTAAATGCTTTTTTGAACCTTGAAAATCAGTAAATATGCCTGTACATTCAAGCACAACATCAATATCAAGATCTTTCCATGGCAAAAAAGCAGGATCTTTCTCACTGAACACCAAAATCTTTTTTCCATTTATAATAATCCCACTTTCATCATAATTTATATCTTTATTATATTTACCATATAAAGAATCGTACTTTAAAAGATGGGATAATGTCCTGCTATCTGTTAAATCATTTACAGCAATCACCTGCATCTCTGGATGATTTTCTAAAATTATTCTAAAAACTTGCCTACCAATTCGGCCAAATCCATTAATAGCAATTTTTATTGGCATATTTTTTATTATTATTTAATATTTAAGACCTTTTTAATAATTTCTTTTTCAAAACCAACAATAATATAACCATTAATATCAAGTATGGGAACCAAATCTTGTTTTGTTTTTAAAAAAATTTCTCTTCTCGCCTCTAAATCATTTTTAATATCAATAACATCAAATGGAATGTCATTTTCTATTAAAAAATTTTCCAAGGCTTCACAATATGGACAAGAAAAATCGGAATAAAGTTTTATATCTACCATAGAATTTAAAGCAAGGCGGCACCAATTGCCGAAGAAAAATCTTTGCCCAGTTTAGATTTTTTAATTTTAACAAATTTTTGGGCATTATCAAAGACCATTTCTTTTGTTTTAGTAATTAAAATTTTATTAATAATATCCCAAGCATGTAAAATACCTCCGCCTATCACTACTACATCTGGATCAAAAATATTGAATAAATTAGAAATTCCTATGGAAAGATTTGTTGCTAACTCAAAATACCCATCCTTATATTTTTTTTCTCCATTTCTTGCTCTTTCTTCAATTTCAAAAATTGTTTTTTTAAATTTCTTTTCCAAAAAACTAATAGAGGCCACTGCTTCCAAACACCCCTTTTTACCACAAGCACATTTGAAACCATCCTTTTGAATTATCATATGGCCAAATTCACTCCCGAATCCATGCTCGCCATGATAAATCAGATAGTTTTTATTTTGACCTTTGTACACAATTCCACCGCCGATTCCTGTTCCTACAGCAAGACCTAAAATAATATTGAAATTCTGTCCTGCTCCCATAACAGTTTCAGCTAAGGTAAAAGCACTGACATCATTTTCTAAAGTAATTTTTGATTTGATTTTAATTTTTTTATAAATTTGCTTAACCAAGCAACAATTTTTTAAATTAGGAAAATGGGGTGCGTCTAAAATCACCCCATTTTTATAATCAACTGGACCGGCAAAAGAGATGCCGATATTTTGGATTTTTGGTGAATTAAACTTTTCAAGTAAATCTGCAAGAAAATTAATAAATTCACTGGGTTTACAATCAAACATTGGACTTTTTATTAATCCTCTTTTATAAATTTTATATCCATCCATTAAAACCCATTTTGTTCGGGTTCCTCCAATATCTACACCAAAATTCATATTTTTATAATTGGCATCCAGCTTTTTCTGCCAAGGTTTTTAATGCCTGTCTTCCTGGAAGATTGGTTCCATCAGAAAAAATCCAAGTAGGAACACCTTGTACTCCAGCGTCAGTACATTCTTGAGTCCATCCTCCATCTTCTGTATCACACTGAACCTTATCTAAAACATTCCAAGCATCGTCTCCAAATGATTGATGTTGAGCCTGACAGTAACCACACCAAGAAGCAAAATAAACTTTAACCCCTTTTTCTTTTAAACAGTTTGCTAAGTTTAATTTTTGCTTATCGGTTAACTCTTCGTCTTCAGAAAAATCCTGGGTTGTTGCTGATGTCTCTTCTGTAGATGCAACTGTCGAATCTTTAGTTTCTTCTTTAGTTGTACTATCTTTAGTAATTGTTCCTGATGTGTTTTTATAAGTAACAATATTAAAAACCAAAGATACTACTGAAAGAACTGTTATTAACGACAACATTATCAAACTAAAAATATCATTAGGTAACCATTCTTTCTTTTCTGGTTTAGGAGATTTTTCTTTTAAAATCTTTTCAATCTCTTTTTTGGAAATACCACTTTCAAGAGCATCTTCAAGAACTTTTTTAACTTCTTCTTTTTTTGCCATAAAATTTTGTTTATTCTTAAATATAAAACGACCTTTAACAAGCAAGCCATCCACCATCAACTACTACGGTGGAACCAGTCATATAGCTTGATAAATCAGAAGCGAGAAATAAAACGGCATTTGAAATTTCTTCTGCACTGCCCACTCTTCCCATTGGAATTCTCTTGAGCATTGCATTTAACTGATCTTCATTTTGTTTTATTGGGCTAATCATTGGTGTTTCAATAACTCCTGGAGCGATAGCGTTAACTCTTATATTATAAGGCGCTAATTCCAATGCCATAGCCTCAGTCATTCCTACAACGCCTCCTTTTGAAGCACAATAATGAACAAGATCTAACATACCAACTCCTTGTTGACCCATAGCTACTGAAGCAATATTTATAATTGCTCCTGATTTTTGTTTAATCATCTCTTTAGCAACTCTCTGGGCAGTTAAAAAATAACCTTTTAAATTGATATTTAAAACAAAATCCCAATCCTCTTCAGTAAGTTCTAAAAATGGTTTAAAAGGACAAACACCAGCATTATTTACTAAAATATCAATCTTGCCATAGGTTTCAATAATTTTTTTAACTACTTCATCAATTTCTACTGAGTCTGTAACATCTAATTTTAAGGCCATTGCCTCGCCTCCTTGATTTTGAATTTCCTGGACAACCCTTTGACAATCTTCCTGGGAAATATCTGTAACAATAACTTTCGCACCTGCTTTAGCTAAAAGTAAAGAATGACTTCTACCCATACCTCTTCGAGCACCAGTTACAAAAGCAATTTTATCTTTTAGATTTAAATCTGTCATAAAAATAATAAAATTTAAAAAAATAATTTTTAGATTGACCCTTAACGACCTTTTTATTTATTAATAGAATAAATATAAAAAAAAATCTTTTAAAAGTCAAGAAGTAATATCGAGTTAATAATTAATTCTTTATATTTTCCCATTTTTTATTTTCTCTCTTATTTTTTCTACAAAGGTGTTAAAAAAATAAAGATTATGAAATGTAAGTAAAGAAAGACCAGTAACCTCATTTGCTCTAATTAAATGTGAAATATAACTGCGACTATAATTTTTACAAACAAAACAATCGCATTTTTTATCCAAAGGCATTTTTTGTTTTAGAAACTTTGAATATTTTAAATTTAACTTGCCTTCATTTGTGAAAGCAATTCCCCGCCGCGCATAGTGGGTTGGAACAGTACAATCGAACAGATCTATTCCCCTCTTAATAATATTTTCTATATCCTCAAGATAGCCAATCCCTAAAAGATGCCTTGGTTTTTCCTCATCTAAATAAGGAATGGTCCAGTTTAAAATTTTTTCCATTGTTTCTTTTTTTTGGCCCAAATCACCACCGATTCCAAAACCATCAAATCCCAAAGAGTTTATAAACTGAGCGCCTTTTTCTCGAAGTTTTTTAAATCTTGAACCCTGGACTATACCAAAAAGTGCTTGATCGCTTTTTTTAGTTTGAAGGCAAATTTTTGCCCATCTGTGTGTTCTTTCAAGTGCTGATTTGGCATATCTAAAATCAACAAGAGGAGCCGTGCATTCATCAAATGCAAAAATAATATCAGCACCTAAATTCTCCTGTATTTTAATTGATTCTTTCGGACCAATAAATAAATCTTTTCCAGTTATGGGTGATTTAAAAAAAACACCATCATCAGTAATTTTTAAAGATTTTGGTTGAGTGCTTTTTTCAATAATTGTTAAATTTTCTTCTTTCTCTGGAAAATATTTTAAAATTTTTCCCACACCAAAATCATAACCAAAACCCAAACTAAAAACTTGAAATCCACCAGAATCAGTCATAAGAGGATGATTATTAAAATTCATAAATCGATGAAGTCCTCCGTTATTTTTTATAATTTCATCGCCTGGCTTTAAATGAAGATGGAATGTATTTGCAATTAAAATTTGTGTTTTTGTTTGCAAAACATCCTCGCTTGTTAATGTTTTTACACACGCTTGAGTAGCCACAGGTACCAAACTTGGTGTTTCAACAATACCACAAGGTGTTTTTAAAATTCCAAAACGAGCCCAACTCTTTTTTGATTTTTTAAGAATTTTAAATTGAAGCATATAAATCAAATTTAAAAAATTATATATAAAACATTAATTAAGAAGTCTTAGCAGCCGATTCTATTTTTTTTCTTAAAAATGATTTTATCTCCTGGCTTTTTATATTTTTAACAAATTTTCCTTTTTCAAAAATTGCTACATTCTCATTTTCTACACCCACTACTCCTAAATCTGCCTCTCTTGCCTCTCCAGGACCATTAACTACGCATCCCATAATAGCAATTTTAAATGGTTTTTTAAAAGGAAGATCGCTAAAATTTTCATCTACATATTTTGAGAGTTGAATAACAGGAATCTTACTTCGAGCACAAGTTGGACAACTAATGATGGTCAGTCCCCTTTCTCTTAATTCTAAACTTTTTAAAATCTCCCAACCTGCTTTTACCTCCTTTATAGGATCGGCACTTAAGGAGACCCTAAGTGTATCGCCAATTCCTTCGGAAAGTAATGCACCAAAAGCAACTGCAGATTTAATAGTCCCTGAGAATTCTCCTCCTGCCTCAGTAACTCCTAAATGAAACGGGTAATTAACCTTCTCTGCTAATAATTGATTTGCCTTTATTGTTCTCGGTGCATCAGAGGCCTTAATGGCGATTACTAAATTATAAAATTTAAGTTTTTCCATTAATCTAATACTTTGCAGGGCTGATTTTACCATCATCTCAGGAGTTGCCTTTGCCCTTTCTTTTAAAATATCTTTTTCTAAAGAGCCACTATTTACCCCAATTCTAATAGGAATTCTTTTTTTCTTTGCAAGTTTGACAATTTCTGCCAATCCACTTTTAGGAAAATTACCAGGATTAATTCTAATTTTATCTGCTCCTTGATTAATAGATTCAATAGCTAAATCAACAGAAAAATGAATATCAGCAACAAGTGGAATATTAATTTCTTTTTTGATTCTACCAATTGCTTTTGCAGATTCCATATCAGGAACCCCTACCCGTATTATTTCACACCCTGCCCTCTCTAACTCCTTAATTTGATCAACTGTCTTTTTAACATCTTTTGTTAAAGTAGTAGTCATCGATTGAATTGATACAGGGCTTCCACCGCCAATTCCTACATTTCCTACTTTAATTAATTTTGTTTTACGTCTATTTTTTTTCATAGTTTTTTATTTTATTAATTATTTTTTTAATTTCCCAGTCAGGAGTAGAAGTACCAGAAAATATTCCTAGTTTTTTTATATTACAAAACCATTCCTTTTTTAATTGATTTTCATTTTCAATATAATAAACAGGTTTTTTACTACCTTTAGCAATATCTGCCAACCTTTTTGTATTTGCACTACTGGAAGAACCAATAATTAATATCAAATCAACCTTTTGTGATATTTTTTTTACTTCTTTTTGACGATCTGCTACAAATGGACAAAGTGTATTGGAAAATTTTATCTTTTTTGAAATTTTTCTTAATTCTTTTAAAATTTTATCAACATTTTCTAAAGATTGTGTTGTTTGTGAAACCACCCCCAAAGGTAAATTTTTTAATGATTTTTTATTAAGAAGTTGAATATCTTTCATATTTTCTATGACAATGCCTTTATCATCTATTGCTCCTTGAATTGATTCAACCTCAGTGTGATTTTTATCTCCTATAATAATTACATTATAACCATTGTTTTGAAATTCCCTTGCAGCTTCTTGCACCTTTTTAACCAAAGGGCAAGTAGCATCAATAATTTCAAGCCCTTTTGCTTTGGCTTTACTAAATGTTTCTGGTTTTGCCCCATGTGCTGGAATTATTAATATATCGCCACTTTGATTGCCCTTAATATCATCTAAAGAAGAAATGGTTTTTATTCCTAATTTTTGGAGTTTTTCAATTACACTTTCATTATGAACGAGAGGACCTAGGCAAAAACAAAATTTATTTGACTGTTTGGCTATTTTTAAACTTAAATCATATGCTCTTTTTACACCGAAACAAAATCCAATACTTTTTCCTAAAATAATCTCCATATTTTAAAGTATAATTTTTCTTTTAAAAATTTTGACCTTTAAACGTTGATATATTACTTGCTATTATCTAATTTATATTTTCCTTTAATCTCTTCAAATTTATTTTCTGCCTTTTCAATTTGTTTTTTGCATTTTTCAATAAGTTCCATCCCTCTTTCAAATTTTTTAATAGCTTGATCTAAGTCAATATCTTCTCCTTGAAACCACTCATTGATTTGCTCGAGTTCTTGATATGCCTCGTTAAAATTGAATTTTTCTTGCTCCATATTTTTTTATTTATTAATAAAATTTTATAAGATAAACTATTTAATGATGTGAAATTTTTTTAACCTTGGAAGAAACACTCCCTTGATAAAATTTTGTTTTAATTGTTTGATCAATATTTAAATCCTCGGGATTTTTGATAATCTTACCAAATTCATCTGATGTTATTGTATATCCCTGTTTCAATTTAAGATTTGGACTAGAAAGATTAAGTTTTTTTTCTTCCTCACTAATTAACCGTTTAACTTTTGCCTGCCACCTTGTTTCATTTTGAATTAAATCCTGAGTAATTTGCTCGACCTTTGATTTTTGATCTTGAAGTATGTTTTTAATTTTATCAGAATTTCCCTGAAACATTCTTTGTAAAATTTTAAAATTTTCAAAATAATCTTTAAAGAAATAATTTAATCTTTGAGCAAGATTTTCTATAGTTCTTTTTTGCATTGAAATCTTATCATTAAAGGAAGATGTTATATTTCCTGCACTAAAAAATATTCTTTCTTTTACATTAATTAGAAGTTTTTGACAAGAAGATGGAAGATTTTTCTCCCACTCTTTTAAACGTATCACTGCTGTCTTCCAATCTTCAGTTAAAATTTTAGCAGCATCGGTTGGAGTGGACGCTCTTAAATCTGAAGCAAAATCAGCCAGCGTTTCATCGTTTTCATGACCAACTGCGCAAATAATGGGAACTTTAGATGAAAAAATTGCTTTCACAACTTCTTCACTATTAAATGGCTGTAGACTTTCCCAGCTTCCTCCGCCCCTTGTTAGAACTAAAACATCTATTTCAGGAAGATTTTGATTAAACCAAGAAATTGCCTCAACGATATCATAAACAGCCAATGGACCTTCTACCCTAACATCATAAAATTTAACATCAAAACCAAAATTACCAAGATGTGTCAAAAAATCTTTTTTTGCTCCCCTGCCATATTTAGAGGTAATAAGTCCAATATTTCTGGAAAATTTAGGAATTGGTTTTTTAAATCGAGTATCAAAATAACCCTCAACTTCAAGTTTTTTCTTTAAAATTTCATATTGTTTTTTTAAAATACCTTCTCCCACAAGCTCAATTCTTTCAATTTGAAAATTAAACTCTCCTCTGTTTTTCCTAATTTGCGGATAGCCAATAACTCTTATTTCCATTCCAGGTTCAAGTTTCACACCCAAAGCATTAATAACATTTCTAAAGGTAAAACATTTTAAAATTGAACCAGTTTTATCTAAAAGATTAAAAAAAGAATAACCGGGATAATTATTTATTTTTTCCCCTATTTCTCCCTGAACTATTGCATGACAGGGTGTCAAAATTTCATTAAGAAAATCCAAAAATTCCGAGACGCTAAAAATTTTCTCTTGATTTGACAGAAAAATTTTATTTTGATTTGTATGCATTATTTTTTAATTTTAATTATTTTTGTATTTTGAAACAAAATTTTTAATAATCCTTGAAGCAAATGGTGATTTTCTAAGATTTTTTTCAGTATCATTGGAACTTGCAGAAGAATAATCAGGATAAAGTTTAAGACGGAAAATAATATCTTGTTTATCAAGCTCAGGATGAAATTGCACCCCATAAATATTATTTTTATATTTAAAACTTGCCACCTTGCACTTATTTGTGTGAGCAAGCAAAATACAATTTAAAGGCAGTTTCTCCAAACTATCTTTGTGGCCAAATTGAGCAAGAAATGGGCTTGGAATGTCTTTAAAAATATCGTCATTTTTGCCGTATTTTGTTAAATAAACATTCAATGTTCCTGTCTCTGCTTGCGCTGCATCATTAACTACGCTGGTGCCTAAAAAATCCCCTAATATTTGATGGCCGAAACAAATACCCAATGTTGGAAAATCTTTATCTAAAATAAAATTAATAAAAGGCGTGATTCTTTTTAATAATCTTTTTAACTTATAATCCTCATCTTTTTTTGAAAGAAAAGATTTACCAGAACCACCCAAAATCACTCCTTGATAATTTTCAAGATTTAAAATAATATCTTTCCAGTTTAAATTACTATCAAAGGCGTTAATTGCTTCAAGGTTTAAACCTAGAAAAAATTTTGAAAAACAATCTTTTTCATGACCAGTAGAAATATCTTCTCTAAATTGAACCAACAAAAAAGAATTCATAATTTAATTTATAAATAAAATTAAAATAGATATTTATTATAACAAAAATTAAATTTTAATCAAAATGAAAGCGGCAAGTTTTAAACTTGCCGCCATGTAGTACATTCGTGACGCTATGTCACCTCCTTAAATTTAAAAAAGACACATACCTCTCAAAAAACTGCCTTGCTGCCACAATATCCTGGTGACTTGATAAGAGCCACCAAGTACTCTCATGAATAACAGGGAGATTGTCCTTATTAAGGATAATCTCAACAAGGTCTAGAATGAAAGAAACTGCCCAAAGCACTCTATCTGGCGGCATAGAATCGAGCACTCGAAATTCGACTGTCCCTAATGTCCACCGTGGTCTACACCACCACCAGATAGTGCCTTCGTGAAGCTGATCTGGGATAGAAGTATATCCCAGATATGGTCTTGTCCCATTCGCGTAGTCAATAATGAGTTTAGGAATCGCTACTACAAATTCCCTCAACTCATCGGTGGTATTAAACCACCACGGTCCTGGAAGGCGACGAGGATCAGCCCATCCCCTCCATGCTTCCTTTATGCGACGCGAAGGTAAAGGATTAGCAAACAAAGTACCGATAAGTGGTGCCCAATTATTGAGATAATTGAGCACCTTCAGACCCTCTTGAGAATCAGGGTGCAACTCAAGATGAATATGAGTTGCACTGTACTGGGGAATGCGGAGAACACCGTAGTATGTTTTTGGGCATTCATTTTTAAGTGCCTCAACTAGCGCCTTGTATCGAGACTTTGGGGCCCAGATTGGCTGGACCCCATTCAAGTGGGGATCTTCCCCACAGAAGAAAACCTGCCACTCCTGTGGCAACAGAGACATTACCACCCGCAGCTTGTTTTCGAGATCGTTAAGATCCTCAGTAGGATCCAACGACCACTCGATCTGATTGATTCCCGCATCCGTAGAGCATATTCCTAACTCAGGAATATGCATTTGACCGTCCTGGTCCAACCAGTGATATACATCCACCGGCCTAAAATAACCACAATCTTGCTGGTACACAAATCCCTCGAGTTCAACACCAAACTTCATCGTAGATCATCCCTTCTCTTTCTGTGATTTTTGCAGTTAACACTGCTTTTGAACGTCACGAAGCCCTCCTTTATACGAAAAAAGCCGACTTTTTGAAGCTCGGCTTGTTATTGACAATAATTTTTAGATTTATTACTCAGAAAATAAATTATTAGCAAAAACAAACCGAGCTTCCAATCGGCTAAGTAAAATAATAAATAATAATGATATGCTGGTTTGTTTTGACATATTTAAATTTAAATATAATATTTAATAAAATTTGTCAAGTTTTAATCTAATAATATTTTTGCCTCCTCTACTAAAGAATTAATATTTTTTATAGATATATTTGCTTTTTGAGAAAGTTTCTGAGGATTTATGCTTAAAATATCTCGAGCAAGCATCATTTGATTTGAAACGAAAAAATCAAATAAATAATTTTTAAAAGAAGGAAGGATTGTAATTGGATAGAGCCCCTGACTTTCAATTAAATACTCAAGTCCACCATTTTTAGGATAGCGCCAGCCCAAAAGTTCAATTCCTCGACAACAAGCATATTTTATTGATGAACTGGTAAACTTAGTATTTGTTATTACAGCGCTTACTATATTTAAATTTTGATATTCTCTTTTTTGAAAAAAATCACCTTCTTTTAAATCTAAAAAACGACCATAACTTTCAACAATATCGCCAGAATGAACAAGGCCGTTTGGCTGATTACGATATTTACATTCACCAACATAAACAACACTACCTTTTTTTGCAATAAAATCTATTTCGTATCTTATACCACAAATTCCATAAATATACTGATTTAATTTTACATCAAAACCATTTGCCAGAAGCACTTCACCGATATATTTCTCAAAAGGAAAACCTGTTGGTCCCAACATTCTTATAGCGTCTTTTAAAGAAAATTTTATTGAAACCGGAAGTGATTTTTTTGAAAGAATGCTTTTAATTTTCTTAAAAATTTCAGACGTCTTCATCCCAGGATAAACCTGTCCTTGAATTTCTTGAGCAATTTCTCTTGCTAAATCATTTGAAGCACCTGCTCTTTTAGCACTTTGATATACCTTTTGAAAAGAAAAAAGTTCTTTTTGACCTCTTGAATTAATAATATAAATTTTTTTCATTTTTATTTAATTATAAAACAAATTAAACAATTTGAATACCATTACCAGCACGACAAATATAAAATCTTGGATTGAGTCCTGTTTTCTTTTGAAAAACTTCTTTTAATTTTTGAGCAAAATCTTGTGATTTTTCTTTTTTAACTAAATTTATAGTGCAACCACCAAACCCGCCTCCTGTCATTCGGGCAGCAATAATACCATCGATGTTATACGCCTCTTCAAAAGCAATATCAATCTCAGGACACGTAACTTCGTAATTTTCTTTTAAACTTCTGTGAGATTCTATCATATTTTTTCTTAGCACCTCAAATTTTTTTTCCTTGAGTGCTTCCTTTGTTTCAATCACCCTTTGCCGCTCTGAAATAGGATGAAGACAGCGACGATAAATTATATCATCCATTTCATTTCGAAGCGACTCCAACATTTCAAGAGAAACATCACGCAGTTTATTTATCTTTTTATCAGAAAATTTATTTTTTATAATTTCAAGGCCTATTTCTGCCTGCTTTCTTCTTTGCGCAAAAGGAGATAATTTTTGATTATGCCTAACCGTTGTTTCAAAAATAACAAGAGATAACTCTTCTGGCAAGGGTACATATTCATATTTAAAATGCCTTGGATCAAAAAACATTACACAGTCTTCTTTACCATGAGAAATTGCAAAATGATCCATATTTCCTCCTTTGGTGCCATACCACCACTCCGCCTTGCAACCAATATCTGTTAAATCATCATTAGATAACCCAAGGTTATAAAGCAAAGAAAGAATATAAGCAAAACCAGTAGCTAAGCTTGAAGATGACGAAAGTCCTCCTCCTATAGGTAGATCTCCATTAATCACAATATCAACACCCCCGACTCTTTCTCCGTCTTCTTTTAATATTTCCACTACACCTTGAAGATATTGAAGCCATTGTGTTTTTACTCTTTTTGATTGGAAAATATCAAATGAATCTCCTTCTTTTGTATTTAAACTATACCCTCGCACTTTGTATAAATCATTTTTTGCTACTGCCCAATTTATTCCCAAGTTTATTGCTGCTGGCATTACATAGCCATCATGATAATCACTATGTTCGCCAATTATATTTACCCTCCCAGGTGATCTTACAAAAAACTCAGGATTTTTTTTAAAAATTCTTTTAAATTCTTTTTCAAGATGATCAAGCGAATTTTTCATAAACTTTTATATTAAATATTTTTTAATATACTTTTCAATTTCAACACCAGTCATTAATTTTTGAAGTTTTTTAATAATTTCTTCTTTCTCTTTGCTTGTTTTCGCGTTTCGATACATTTCTTTTAATTTTTTAATCTTTTCCCTTTTTTTTCTTTTAATTTTTATTTTAAATTTTCTCTTTTTTGGTGTCTCTTTTCCCATATATTTTATATGTTTAAATTTATTTAAAAATATTAGTTTCTAAATATTTATATTTTAAATAAGAACGTTCATTCCAAGCATTTA
>JAQVET010000063.1 GCA_028697615.1 Minisyncoccota bacterium | reverse complement strand
TATTCCTTTATCAGAAATAAAGGTTGTTTCAAGTATTCTATCTAATATAGATTTTTCTAACATAAAGCAAGTATTTTTTGACACTTCTCCTGACGGACTTTTATATTCTACAAATCTATATGGAATGTATGTCTTATTGCCGACAAAAGGGGACTTTTCTGAAATTCAAGATAAATGTTTAAATATTTTTGAGTCAACACAAGAAAAAAATGTTAACTTAAAAGGAGTTGAATAAATAAAAAAATGGCAGATATAGAAAAAATTACAATTAAAAAGAAAGAAAATATAAAACCAAAAGAGATCTTAATTCTATTTTTACTTTTTGTTTTAGGTTTTGGATGCGGTTATTTTTTTAATTCTACTCTTTATAATTTTTCTTGGGAAAAAGAAGACACAGGTGAAAGAAATATTTTAAATGAAGCCCTCGATATTATTGAAGATGATTTTCTTTATTTTACTCCTGAAAAAGAAAACGATTTAATTTATGGAGCAATTAGAGGAGCTCTTAATAGTTTAAATGATCCATATTCAGCGTTTTTTGATCCAAAAGAAACAAAAGAGTATTTAGATGAAATTTCAGGAACATATGAAGGAATTGGAACAGAACTTGGTTTAAAAGATAATAAAATTATTGTTATTAGTCCTTTTAAAGATAGCCCAGCTGAAAAAGTTGGTCTTTTACCTGGTGATATAATTTTAAAAGTAAACAGCGAAAGTATAAATGGTCTTCCAATTGAAAAGGTTACTCAAAAAATTAAAGGTCCAAAGGGTACAAAGGTAATTCTTGAAATTCAAAGAGGTGAAGAAATTAAAAATTTTGAAATTGTAAGAGATAAAATCGAGATACCTGTTGTTACTTTTCAAAAACTGGGAAATGATATTGCTTATATAAATTTATATAATTTTAATGAAAATTCTCCTGAAAAATTTGAAAGAATAATTCAAGAAATATTAAATACTAATTGTAAAAAAATTATTGTTGATTTAAGAAATAATCCAGGTGGTTATCTTAATAGCGCAATTGATATTACTGGATATTTTTTGAAAAAAGACGATATAATAGTTCAGGAAAAATTTGGTGATAATCAAATAGTTAATAGGGCAAAAAAGAATGGTCCACTTTCTGATTTTCCAGTGGCAGTACTTATAAATCAAGGATCTGCATCTGCTTCAGAAATATTTGCAGGAAGTTTAAAAGAAAATAAAAATGCGTTGATAGTTGGAGAAAAATCATTTGGCAAGGGAACAGTTCAAAATTTTATAAAACTTACTGATGGTTCTTCAATAAAAATTACTGTTGCTGAATGGCTTCTACCTTCTGGAAAAAATATTGAAGGAAAGGGTATAATGCCTGATTTTCAAATAAGCATTGATGAATATCCAATAAAAGAAATAGAAAATGATATGCAAGTTCAAAAAGCAATAGAAATTTTAGAAAAAAATAATTTTTGAAAAAAATAATTTTTTATGTATGAATTTTTAGCATTGCCTCTCGCATATATTTTAGGTTCTTTTCCTTCATCTGTTATTGTGGCTCGATTATTTTTTAATGATAAAAAATTTCAAGAAGAGATTCAAAATGGTCACCTCGGAACTTCATCATTAAAAAAAAGATATGGTTTAATATCAGGTATACTTGTTGGTGCTTTAGATTTTTTAAAAGGTTTTATGTCAATTTTTATTGCTGATAAACTTGGTGGAGATGATATAATACTTGTTTTATCTGGAATTTTAGCCATCATTGGTCATAATTGGTCTTGTTTTTTAAAACTAAAAGGTGGTAAAGGAGCGGCCTGCAGTTATGGGAATCTTTTTTATCTTCTGCCACGTGAGTTTATTATATCACTTTTTTTAACTGCACTTCCCACTTTTTTTGTTAACAAATTTTTTCAATATAAAAATAAAATTGGCAAGATGCGAAAAACAACTTTTTTAACTTTTATCCTATATCTTTTTACCTTAACTATGGCTTTATTCTTTAATCAACCAATTATTATTGCTTTTTCTCCGATTTTATTTTCAATACCTATTGTTTTAAAAAATAATTAATCATATGGCAAAAGTAATTTTTATTGAGAATGTAGAAAATATTGGCAAAAAATATGAAATTAAAAAAGTATCTGATGGATATGCCCGAAACTTTCTTTTTAAAAGAAATTTAGCAATTCCAGCAACTAAAAAAAATTTAGAGTTGCGCGAAAAAATGTTAAATAAAATAAAAGATGAAGAAACTCAAAAAAATAAAAAATTAGAAAATTTAAAAAATAAAATTGAACAAACTCATTTTGAAATTAAATTAAAAACTGGTAAAAAGGGAGAAATTTTTGAAAAAATAAATTCTCAAAAAATAGCAGATGTCTTAAAAGAAAATGGTTTTAATATACAAAAAAAGGATATATTACTTGAGAAATCAATAGAAAAAATAGGAGATTATCAAGTGGAAGTTAAAATTGGCAATGGAAAGAAAGCAAAAATTAAAATTTCAGTTTTAAAGTAATTTATTAATAAAAAAATATGAAAAAGATAAAAAAACAACCAAAATATATTTTTATTTGTGGAGGAGTAATGTCAGGAGTAGGAAAAGGAACAAGTTCAGCATCAATTGGGAAAATTTTACAATCCCGAGGTTTTAAGGTTACAGCAATAAAGATTGATCCTTATGTTAATGTTGATGCAGGAACAATGAATCCTACAGAACATGGTGAAGTTTTTGTTACAGAAGATGGTACAGAATGTGATCAAGATGTAGGAAATTATGAAAGATTTTTAAATACTAATATTTATGATATTAATTATATTACAACTGGAAGAGTCTATCAAACAGTTATCCAAAAAGAAAGAAATTTAGAATATGGTGGCAAGTGCGTTGAGGTTGTTCCGCATATTCCAGAAGAAGTAATTAGAAGAATTAAAAAAGTAGCAAAATCTACAGGAGCAGATTTTATTTTGATAGAAATTGGGGGAACCGTTGGTGAATATCAAAATATTTTGTTTTTAGAAGCTGCAAGGATATTAAAAATTCAAGAGCCAAAAAATGTCCTTTTTATTTTAGTAACTTATCTTCCGATTCCAAGTAAAATTGGAGAAATGAAAACTAAACCAACTCAACAAGCGGTTAGAACAATGAACTCAGCAGGTCTTCAACCTGATATTATTATTGCTAGGGCTGAAAAACCATTAGACGAAAAAAGAAAAGAAAAAATATCAATGTTTTGTAATGTTGATAAAGGAGATGTTATTTCTGCTCCTGACGTAGATTCTATTTATGAAATTCCCTTAAATTTTGAAAAAGATAATCTTTCTTTGAAAATATTAAAAAAATTTCAGATGAAACCAAAAAAGAATAGAGATCTTCAAGATTGGGAAAAATTAGTTAAAAAAATTCATCATCCTAAAAAAGAAATTAAGATAGGTATTGCTGGAAAATATTTTAAAACAGGTGATTTTATCTTAACAGATTCTTATATTTCTGTAATTGAAGCTGTGAAACATGCAGCATATAATTTTGATAGTAAACCAATAATTGATTGGCTTGATACTGAAGAATTTGAAGATACCCCGAGTAAATTAAAAAATCTTAAAAATTTTGATGGTATTATTGTTCCGGGCGGTTTTGGTTCGCGAGGCACACAAGGAAAAATTAAAATTATTAAATTTTGTAGAGAAAATAATATTCCTTTTTTAGGAATTTGTTATGGGATGCAACTTGCTATTATTGAATTTGCAAGAAACGTTTTAAATTTTAAAGATGCAAATTCAACAGAAATAAATCCAAAAACAAAATATCCTGTAATTGACTTAATGGAAGAGCAGAAAAAGAACTTAAAAAATGCCCAATACGGAGGAACAATGAGGCTTGGCGCATATAATTGTGAAATAAAAAAAGGAACAATTGCATTTCAAGCTTATAAAAATTCATCATTTCCTAAAATACAACTTGAAAATGGAAATATTATTATACAAGAGAGGCATAGACACCGTTATGAAT
>JAQVET010000062.1 GCA_028697615.1 Minisyncoccota bacterium | reverse complement strand
TTTTTATAGTAACTACTTCCCAATTTTCTGGAATTTCTCCAATTTCAGTTTTCTTTAATTTTCTCCCTTTTCTGAATGACGGACCACCATATTTAAATAAATCAGCCATCATTGATTTGTTCAGCTCCTTTGTTTTCTCAATAATCTTCTCCTGTGTTCTTATCGCATCCTGAATGCTATCCAAAATATAAACAATCTTTTGTTGCTCAGAAAGCGGCGGAAGAGGAATTTTGATATTAATAATATCTTCATTATTTAATGATTTCTGAATTGCTTTATCGCTTGCAAGTGCATTTTTAAAACCATTAAACCATTTAGACAGGAATATTTTTTCTACATACTTTGGTAAAACTTTGTTTGTGTTGCATAAAACTCCAGCAAACCCAGTAGAAAGGATATATTTATTAATTTCATCTTTATTTTCTTTTGTAAAAGAATAAACTTTTATTGTATCTTTCATCCTTGCAAACCATACTGAATTTAAGCGCGGTTGCATATTTGCTCGAGATGGACGTTCTTGATAAGTGATTTTCCCCTCTGGAGTTTTAATTATATTTTTTTCAACAGAAGAAGTAGAAAGATAACTTTTTTCTCCTTCAAATTTATCTATCCCGCTACCTAAAATTTCAAAATAATTTTTATCTCCTAATTTTTTTGTTTGCCAAAACATATCATTTTTATCAGAATTATATTTCCTTTCTTAATTTTCTTTTTATAAAAGAAGATCCTCTAGCTTTTAACCAAGCATTACTTTTAAGACTTACAACTGTAAACAACGAAATATTTAATTGCTTAGCTATTTCTTCTTCATTTAATCCTTTATTTAATAACTTTATTACTTTAGTACTTAGGTCATTCTTCAGTAATTGATTAACAGCATATTCTGTAATATTCATAATTCTGGCAATTTGATTAGAATGAAATCCTTCTTCCTTTAGTCGTAAAATTTCTTTGTACCTTTGTATGTATACATCCTCAGATTCTTTCCATAAAGTTTCGTACTTTTTTCTCCGGATTTCTGAACTTACATTGTCATTAAGAAAATCACGATATTCTTGTTCGCGTGTTCGGTAATAGACGACCTCTCTACAGACTTTTCCACTTACCCAATCATACCCTAAAAGTCTCGCTACTATACGAAACAAAATGCTAATAATTTCCCAGTCATTATTTTCTTTATTAATTTTCGATATTTCTTTTTCTAAATTACTTATTTCCGAAAATAACATTGCCCTAAGCCTTTCATCCATGGTCACAATATTGTCAATTCTTTCCTTAATTTTATCTAAGGCTTTCTTGCAAATTTTTTTAATGGACACTGGATTACCTGCATTAGCAGCTGAATGATAAGCTTTATCGCCCAAAATTTCTCTCATAGCAAACTCAAATGCCATTGAATATTTAAACCTTTGTTGTTTTTCATTTAAGTTATTTTCCGTTTTTGATTTTTGCATTTTGATTTTTGAATTTTTATAAAATCTCTTCTATTTTTTGTTGGTCAGTTATTTTTGAACTCATATTTTTCTCTTTTAAAACTACCATCTGTTAACGGTCGATCCCATTCCAAGGCTTCATTTCCATCTTTACTTTCATAAACTGATAAATTAAAAACTTTAATAATCTCAAGATATGGATTGTACCCAACTATTATGTATTGAGGATATTTACTCCATTTATCGAATAAATCCTTAACTTTCGGGTCACCAAGGTCTTTTTCGTCTATGATCTTCGTTAAATTTCTATAGAGATCGGATTCATAGTGAGTGAACATAGGGACATCTCCACCGAAAAATTCTTTCTCTCGCTTTTTGCCTTTTGAGTAATTTGAAATATAGACCTTCTCAGAAAACGAAAACATTTCTCGTTTATAAATATCTTTTGCAATTTCTACAATGTGTTTATCGAAATCTTTTCTAGCACTAATTACATCGACAATTTTTTGTTTAATTCCCGACTGTTTTAAACACTTATCTTCATCTTGTGAATAACAGCCCCACTGTACCAACCATGCTGTTTTCATTTCTCCTAATTTTTTTTGTTGACCAGTTGGGTTTCATATTAGAATTTTATAATATTTTTAGATTTTATCGTTCGATTTCATAATCTCTGTTAATTTTTCTAAAAAATTTTGAGGTCTTTTCGCAAGAATACTATCAAACTCTTCCAGTGTATTTTTAATAGCTTTTTCTGTTTTTTGAAAAAAATTTTCAAAAGATTGTTCTATATCAACCTCTCTCATTTCTTTTTTAAGCATATTGTGAATTATGTAATTTCGTTCATCATTTATTTGCTTCAAATCTTCTTTTATCTTACTTTCTGGAAAAATAGTAAGGAATTTCTCAATTATTTTTCCTGCAGGACCCAGATCTAAAATTGCTAGCAATTCATTTTTTTTGTAGATTGAAAAAAAATTTAGGTTACTCTCAATATTCGATAATATCAAATTCATATTTCTGATATTCATTTCTGATATAATAAGATGTTTCAAATTTAACTCAAAGAAGTAAAAAAAATATAAAAAGGCATTTGCATATTGACTCTTGTTTTTCGCTTTTTTAAAAAGATGATAAACAGCCCAACTATTATTATTCAGCACTGTGAGAACTTCATTAATTTCCAGAAATTCTTGCGGAAGATTTTTTGCCATTTCTTGAAGCCTCTGCGTATGTGATTTTTGATATGTTCTAGCTAATTGTTCTGAAAACCAATATTGTAACCTCTTAAATGTTTTTTCTTTTAGCCAAATAAACATGTTAAAATTTCTTTACTATTTTTGTTGACTAGTTATCATTAAATACTCAATATATTTATCAATCAAATCCACATTTTTTTGTTTTCATGAATTTTATTTTTTAATTATATTTTCTCTTTGTGTAAACTGTAAATATAGATTTTCTTAAAGAGAATATTTAATTTCTGATTTTTCCTTTAGCTCTCCATCTATGTACAGACAAATTTCTTTTTTAGTTGCGCTCCAAGTAACTGCAATATAATGGGGCTTATCTATTGGAAGTTCAGAAACATCAACTTCTACATCTGTTCTGCCTTTTCCTAAAATTACATGAAAAAATTTGAGTCTATTGTCGCTATCCTTTACCATAAAAAGACTTCCATCACTCTTAGAAATGTTGAAAAGCACGTTAGTTTTCCCATCGTTCCATATCAATTTATTTTCTTTAATTAAAAATTCTATTGTGCCTTCTTGCATATTAAGTTGTTTTAATTTTTCATTATCCATGTTTTTGGTTATTTTTTATTATTTTTATATTTAATATATTTCGACTCTATTTCTTCTTGAATAAAAATGAACTTCAAAAATTACATTTTTAATTCGGAATTTAATTATCTTCATATTACCTTTTTTAAAATTTTACTAACCTTCTCCTCAACCCTCTGTCTTTCTTTTTCAATTTCATCTAATTCTTTAGCAATTTCTTCAATTGGGCGGTATTTTTCTTTTTCAACCACGCTTACAAATCGCGAAGGAGAAAGATTATAATCAGCTTCAGCAGTTTCTTTAAAAGTAATGATTTTGCTAAAATTCTCTGCTTCTTTAAAGTCCCTATAAATATCTGTAATCTTTTTAATATTGTCTTTACCTAAAGAATTTTGCGGCTTGCCGGCAACAAATTCCTTGCTGGCATTAATAAGTAGAATTTTCTCTTTTCTTTCTTCTGGCTTATTTTTATTAAAAACAATTATTAACCCCGGCGCGCCAGTATTGTAAAAAAGTTTTTCCGGAAGCAAAATAACTGCCTCAACTAAATCTTTTTCTACAATTTTTTGGCGGATTGCTTTTTCTCTGCCGCCGCGGGAAACAGCTCCAGTATCAATAACCACTACCACTTTACTTTCGTTTTTCACCGAAGCTAACATATGCTGAATCCAAACCCAATCAGCTGATTGCCGAGTCGGAAACCCAAAGGGAAATCTCTCTCGCCAATACTCTCCCTTTTTTAAAGTATCTTCATCATAAAGATTCTTTTGATTC
>JAQVET010000061.1 GCA_028697615.1 Minisyncoccota bacterium | reverse complement strand
CCAACATTACCCATCTTAATAATCCCCGCCTTGACCAACTTTTGGAAGAGGGCCGCATTACCACCGACAAAGAAAAAAGGCGGCAAATTTACGCTGATTTCCAGCGCTTTCTCTTGGAAGAATCGCCAGCAATTTTTATTGAATATCCCACCTATCATTATGTTTTCCGCCACGGCTTTGAAAATGCCACCCTGCCGGGGTATAATTAAGATTAAAGTAAACAGTTGAAAACACGAATTGACACGAATAAGAAACGAATAAACACGAATGAGCGAATAATTGGTGCAAAAATAATTCAAAATTCAAAAGTCAAAATTGCAAGCTAAAAGTTAAAAGTTTTTTGCCCTACTTTTGAATTTTGACTTGTACTTTTGACTTTTAAATTTTGAATTTTGATTTAGGCTTTAATCTTTGATATTTGCGCTTTGCATTTGTTTATTACGCATTAATATCTCTCAGTGTCTTAATATCTTAGTATCTTTTAAAAACAGGCCGAAGTGGCGGAATTGGCAGACGCGTACGGTTCAGGGCCGTATGGGGTTAAACCTGTGTGGGTTCAAATCCCACCTTCGGCACCAAAACAGTAAAACAAATTAAGCGGACGTGTTGGAATCGGCAGACAAGCAAGCTTGAGGAGCTTGTGGGCGCAAGCCCGTGGAGGTTCAAATCCTCTCGTCCGCACATATAAATAGGGGATCCGTAGCTCAGTTGGCGAGAGCGCCCGGCTTACATCCGGAAGGTCACAGGTTCAAATCCTGTCGGATCCACCAGTCCATGATAAAATAAAATAAATTAAGCCAGAGTAGCCAAGGTGGTCACGGCGCGTGTCTGAAAAACATGAGATCTCGGTTCGACTCCGAGCTCTGGCACAGATTAAATTGTATATTGTATTAAGCATAAAAAGCTGATATTGCTTTATTGTTTAAACTGGCAAACCCGCCAGCTGGCGGGTTGAATTTTGACTTTTGAATTTTGCATTTCTTTTATCGTGTATTTTAGTATCTTAGCCTTAGCCGCGGTGTTGGAATCGGCAGACAAGCAAGACTTAAAATCTTGTGCTCCAAAAGAGCGTGAGGGTTCGAACCCCTCCCGCGGCACTAGAAGCCAATCGCGAGGGTAGTTCAGTGGTAGAACGTCTCGTTGCCAACGAGAAGGCCGCGGGTTCAAGTCCCGTCCCTCGCTCCATGTATTATGTATATATATTATTCTCTCGTTAAAAAATAACCGATACTATACAGGAAGTACTAACAATTTAAAAAGACGAATTAAGGAACACAACAGTAATAAAACAAAATCGCTAAAAAATAAAGGACCTTTTACCTTAATCTACCAAGAAACTTATAAAACCCTAAAAGAAGCAAGAGCGCGAGAAACAGAAATTAAATCTTACAAAAGCGGTAACGCTTTTAAGAAGTTAATAAAAGAGCGGTAGTAGAACGCCCCGCCATGGCGGGGAGGCCGCGGGTTCAAGTCCCGTCCCTCGCTCATTTTTCCATTTTTTTGCCCGGTCGTCTAACGGTAGGACAACAGACTTTGGATCTGTCTATCCAGGTTCGAATCCTGGCTGGGCAACTAGCACGGGCACCCAGGATAACCGAGCGAAATACACCTTCCAAGTGTCCCAGGTCCACACTTGGCATATTTTTACTCTTTGGTAACACTCCAGGTATCAAGTTAAGACACTTTCCAGGTGTACACACAGGTGTACAACATTTTCATACAATTGCAAAAATTGAAGCGGGGGCAACACCTAACCTTACAATTGAAACGGTTAAAAAAATCGCTGACGCATTAGGTATTAGTATTGATAATTTATTCAAATAACTAAATATGAATTTACTTCAGACACTTTGTTCATATTGGTATGAATGTATAAAAAATGAAGATGTCTTAGAAAAAGATATTCCTATTAACGTGCGCTCAAAAGCAATTTTATACCCTTTTGATGATGACCCTTTTGTATTCAAAAAGAAAGATGTCTCCGTTAAGATTAAAAATGAAAAATTAAATGCCTTCGCAACTACAAAAACCGAAGGATTAGAGTTTTATTATGGGTATCCACTTCTTTATTATCGAGACGATAAGACTGATAGACAATTAGTCGCTCCTTTATTTATTATCAAGGTTAAATTTAATCGCGACGGTAGAGATTTGTTTCTGTCTAAAGACGAGCAATATCCTGTTTGCGGAATTCAAGCTCTAAGCAAATTAGGATTAAGAACAGAAGAAATAGCCAATATAAACCAATCCATAGAAAAATTATTTGTTGGTAACCCTAAAATAGATGAACAGCAACTTTGCAATGAAGCGCTAAAAATTATCGAGAAAGAGGCAGGAATTTCAGTTATCGAGGAAATAAATCCACTAAGACTATCCAACTCAAAAAAACTTACGAAAGAAATGTCGGCGGGCTTGTATAACAAAAGTTTAATTTTTGCCGGAGAAACTACAGTTTTTAATATTCACCTGATAAAAGATTTGTTAGAGCTTAAAAGCAGAACTGATCTGGAGAAAACATCTCTATCGTTCTTTTCTGCTCCTCGTTCTGCCGATGTTCAAAATGAAGTAATACCGATACTTCCTTTTCCCTCAAACGAATATCAAATAACGGCAATTCAAGATATTTTTAGGCATTCGTTAAGTGTAATAACTGGACCTCCGGGAACGGGAAAAAGTCAATTTATATCAAACCTGATTGTCAATCTTTTTCTAGCCGGCAAAACGGTTTTATTTGTCAGCCATACGGGAGAAGCCGTTGATGTTGTGAACTCAAGGATAAATGAACAATTTCGAAATCTGATGTTACGAACTGGGAAAAAAGAACTTCGTCAAGATTTGAAAGGTAGGTTTAATGAGATAATCGCAGATTCTTCAAAAAGAAATAATAAAAATATCTCTGCAGATTATATTTATTCTCTTTGGAAAACAATTCTGGAATACAGAGACAGCTTACTGAAAAAAGATGAAGCCGAAAAAGATTTTCAACAGAAATTTTTTTACCAAAAGGAATTAAAAAATGTTCTTCAAATTCAAGATTCTATTGTAAAAAAACTAAAAATATACTTTCAGCTTTTTATCCTTAATTTTAAATTACAAAGAATAAAATCAAGATTGTTAAAATTACCCAGCCGTGTAAATTTTGAATCTAAAATAAGAGAATTAGAAAAAGAATATTATCTTTCCTGTCAAGATTTTGTTCGAAATGTTTACTTAGAAAAAATGCTTGGTAGTGGCAGCAAGATTGGTCTGGTTAATACTTTTCTTAATCAGGTCAATAGTCATCGATTAAACGATGAAGATATAAGTGAGTCATCATTTATTAACGCTTTGCAGGTTCTTAAAATTTGGTCATCTACCCTAAAATCACTTAGGGGTACTTTTCCGCTTAAAGCTGGCATTTTTGACTATGTAATTTTTGACGAAGCATCTCAAATTGATTTGCCGTCTGCGGCCCCTGCCTTATATAGGGCCAAAAAAGCGATTGTTGTGGGTGACCCAATGCAATTAACCCATATTGCGGGCATTACCAAGGAGATCGATTATGGATTAGCAAAAATACACGGCCTAACGGAAATGGAAGATATTTATCCTTCAAAAACAAGATATTGCGATGTTTCTTTATATAAAGCGGCTGAAAATTATTCGCCCCATTCAATATTTTTAACCAATCACTACCGCTCCGAAGACCAAATTATTTCCCTTTGTAACCAAGTGTTTTATGGAAATCGCTTAAAAATATTAAGCACGCTGGACTATGATAAGTTTCCTTCCGGATTACCCTTGGGCGTACAGTGGGAAGATATAAGAGGGGAAGTATATAAGCACCCTTCGGGAAGTCGCATAAATCAACGGGAAGTAGATGAGGTTAACAGAATTTTTCAAAAAGTGATAAAGGAAATTTCCGGGACTGATTTGACTGTTGGCGTGGTTACGCCTTACTCAAAGCAAAGGCAAGCAATATATGAAAAAATATCATCCATAACACCGGCAGAGGTTTTGGAAAAACACGATGTGAAAATACTGACAGCTCATCAATTTCAAGGTTCTGAAAAAGATATTGTCATTTTTTCGTTAGTGTTGACCTCTAAGGGAAATGGAAACAGCGACACATGGTACAACATTTACCCGCAAATATTAAATGTCGCCCTTTCTCGGGCAAGGTATCTTT
>JAQVET010000060.1 GCA_028697615.1 Minisyncoccota bacterium | reverse complement strand
AGAAAAAACTATCTCAGGCAATCGCCATCAGCGCCTTAAAATTCAACAATTTAAAATCATTTCGAACTCTTGATGTTGTTTTTGATTGGGAACAAATGCTTGATTTTTCCGGGGATACAAGCGTTTACCTTCAATACACTTATGCCCGAATAAACAAAATCCTTTTCAAATCTAAAAAAATTAAGAATAAAAACCTTAAAATTGATTATAAAAGCTTGAGTCACCCTTTAGAAATCCAGCTGGTTAAAAAATTATCAGAGTTTCCGGAAATAATTAAACTCAGCGCCCTAAAATACGCCCCGAATTATTTAGCTACTTTTCTTTTATCTTTGGCTGATTTAACTAATAAATACTATGAATCAGTGCCGATACTAAAAGATAAATCATTAAATTTAAATAGAATCTTAGCCCAGCTTGTTCTTTTAGAATGCATTACCGATGTTATAGAAAAAGGATTTAAAATATTGGGTGTTCAGGCCCTTAAAGAGATATAAAGTATATTTTAGCTACCGACGCCAGATATCAATAAAATACTATAAAAAAAATACTGCGATTTTGAAAATCGCAGTATTTCGGTGGGACCCGTTCTCCCCTTAGGGAGAACATTTTTAATATTAGCATTTTAAAAAATTATTGTCAACCCCCTCCTCTGGAGGAGGGGGTTGACAAATTGAAAGAAAGGATATATAGTGGAGGTACTAACATGTTGTAGCTTGAAAATTTAAAAATTTTTAGGAGGTAAACAAAATGTCCGATAAAATGACTCCGATTATTAAAATAGTAGGAGATTATTGTAACCTAAGATGCAAATATTGTTTCTATCATGGTAAAGATCAATCAGCTGTAAATATAATGAGTTATAGCCTTCTTGAAAAGTTTATAAAAGAATATACTAACTTATATGAAAATAACTTGACCTTCAATTGGCATGGCGGGGAGCCGTTATTGGCAGGATTGCCGTTTTTTAAAGAAATTGTTAATCTGCAGAATATATACAAGAGAAATGATCAGATTATCCGTAATACTGTTCAGACAAACGCCACATTAATCAATAATGAATGGGCTGAGTTTTTTAAAGAATATAATTTTCGAATAGGAGTAAGCATAGATGGGCCAGAGAAAAGTCACAATCAATTTCGTAGATATAACAATCAAAAAGGTTCATTTAAAGAGACAGTTAGAGGAGTGAAGACACTTAAAAAATATGGCATCAAAGTAGGGGTTATACAGACAGTTACGCGAGAAAACATAGAATATGCACAAGAAAATTTTAATTTTTTCTTTAGCGATCTTGGTATAAAAAACTTAGGAGTTAATGCTTATTTTGATAGCATAGGGAGCAATAAAGAAATGATCAACCAATCAGTTTCTAACGAAGACTTTATTTTTTTACTAAAAAATTATATAGACCTATGGTTAATTCGAGACGATCCAACTATTCGAATCCGAGAGATAGATAATTTTATAGCTGGAGCAATAGAAAAACAGGCTGCGAGTTGTAATTTCAATGGTTCTTGTACAAAATTTTTTTGTGTAAATTGCGACGGCAAAGTTTATTCTTCTTGCGATCGATTTTCTGAACAACAAGAAATGTTTATTGGAGACCTTAAACAACAACCATTAGCTGAAGTTCTTAACCATTTTAATGAAAGCGAATGTAAACTAAAAATAAATTCTTTGCCTGATGATTGTATTTTTTGCGAATGGAAGCAGTTTTGTCATAACGGTTGTACTTATCATCGGATAGGCGGAATCAATGGAAAATATTATTACTGTGAAGTGCGAAAAGAAATCTTTAACTATTTGAGAAAAAAAATTAGAGACATATAAGTTTATCTAAGAATGTTTAGATTATTAGGAGGTGATTGTTATGAATACCGAAGCTTCAAGAGAAAAAAGGGGAGAAAATGCTATCCGTGGCGCATTGAAAAGGATAGAAGAGCAAACCAATATAAATTGGCTGGATGGTTGGCAAAATACCTATCCATGGGATAATTATGAGGATTTTGTTGATTTTCCAGACGCCCCACCCCCAAGATAAATTGAGAATTTGTGCCAGAAAGGCTTCTTGGAACAATTTACTCCAAGGAGCCTTTTTTATTTTAACTTTCCATATTTTAACTTTCCATCTGATTTAAGAATTATTGTATATAGTTTTTCTATGTAACTTTCATTGAAATGCTTTCGTTTTCTGATGAAAAAATTAGTCATTGATAAGAGCTGTTTATTGTATTCTATCGGTAGTTTTGAATGTAAAGACTCTTTTCTATTTTTATTAATTTTTAGAAATTTATTAGCCAAAATACCTTTTGGGAAAAGACTAATAGCAGCCATCTCTTTAATTAAAGAAATTGCATTCCAGTTCCCAGGGAATTTTTCTTGTACTAATGGTAAAAAATATTCTTTCTCAAAACAAAGATGTATGACTTCATGCCAAATGATACCAATCATATAATTTATTGCTGCAAGAGGCTGGCGGGAAATTTCAATACTGATACTTTTTTTATCAATATTCGCTCCTCCACCTCGTCGATCTGTAGAAGAAAACAATAGGTAAACATTAATTGTTTTCTTTATTACCTTGTGATTTTTATAGAGCAAGCACAATATTTTTGTTATATCTCCAGAGGATAATTTGCTGTTTCTTTTTTTTAAGTTTCTTCTCCAAATGTTCAAAAAAGGATAATCCTGTTTGTATAATTTTTGAAATTTATCATTTAATACCAAGAAGGTATTTTTTATTGCTTTATAATCTTGAGCTGGGAGACTCTTTTTTATATCATTCCACGGATTCTTTTTAGTAAAAAAAGCTTTTTCAAAACAAGTTTTTCCTGAGCCATACTTTAAACGAATCCTTTTAAATACCTTTAAAGCCCTTTTTTCTTTCGGAGATAATTTTCCTAATTCTTTTTGCCATAGGGTATTATAATTTTTACGGCAAGAAAAATGCCATTCAGATAAATTTTGAACAAAGAAATAAAAATTTCCCCATTTACTAATAATAAATTTGAATTTCATAATATTTGATTGATTAAATTTTACATATATTAATAGGATTTCTTATTGTCTGCAACGACTGTTTTCTATCCAATAGCTTTGCGCTACTTTAAGTTTAACATCTCCATAGGAGTTTTCATAGCTAAAGCCATATGCGGTCTTTCGTAGTTGTAGTAATGAAGATAATTAGAAATTTCTTTTTGATAAGATTTGAGGTTTCTAGGAACATGGCTCAAACATTCGTCTTGAATAGTTCTGTTAAATCTCTCCAGATGACCGTTATCAGAAGGAGTTCTGACTCTGCTATGTCTGTGGGAAAATCCATTCTCTATAATTCTCTTAGTAAACCATTTAGAGAATTCTGATCCATAATCTAATTGAAGGGTGCTAAATTTAAACGGGGCAATAATTTGAGCTTGTTTAACAAAGAAAAGACTTCTATGGGTGGAAATGTTTAATTCAGGCAGAGCATAAGCCCATCTGGAAAAGAGATCTATCAAGGTATAGATATACAAGCGATTACTACTTAATTCTTCAAAGATAGTATCAATCTGGATAAGAATTCCTGGCTTCTCCGGGATTGGTCTTTCTGGATATTGGTGCCACTTTTTCCATTTAGAATGATAGACCAGATTATTTCTTTTTAAAGTTCTTTCTACTGAAGACAAAGATACTTTGTAACCATCTCTTATTAAAAAATGATGAATTACCTCAGCGCATCTTCTATACTGGTATCTATATTCAATAATTTTATCTTTTACTTCTTGAGATAATTCTCGAGGATGATGGAAGGGTTTAGAAGAAAGAGTAGGAATAGTTCTGAGATTACTCTCTTTAGATTTCTGAACCCATCTTAAAATGGTACTATGATTGTAGCCACTATATCTAGCTACTTTATAACTATTCCAACCATCCTTAATGACTAAATTAGCTAATTGTTTTCTTAGTTTTGGTAATTTAGGGTTAGTTGTGTCTGCCATATACATAATATTGTATCAGATGGTGCAAAGCTATTGAACCATTACAGGGGGTTGACAAATTGAAAATTTATGTATATAATTAAGGCAGTTCTTTTAAATAAAGAAACAAAGTTAGAAAAGGAGATGATTTGAAATGAAAAGATCGTTAATTCTATTAATTCTTGCCATTTCCATTGTTTTTTTGACAGGATGCTATTGTTGCCCGACATGCCCGCCTGTTCA
>JAQVET010000059.1 GCA_028697615.1 Minisyncoccota bacterium | reverse complement strand
TCTTTTGCACATTTAATAAATTCTTCACGCCAATTTCCCTGCGCTTCAACTTGATTATGAGATTTTAAAATTAAAAACAATGAAAAAACCAAAGAAAAAACAATAATAGTTCCAGAGATAAAAATTAAAATTTTTTTCCTTTTCATATTTACATTTAATTTGTAATTTTAGTATTACATATACATAAACATCGTTATTATCCAGCCAGGTAGAATATCTCCAACTATAGGAACAAATTCAAGGATTATTAAAATAATTTGTGCGATTAATTTACCTTTACCAGTTTTTGGAGCAAGAAATTGTCTCCATAAAAAGAATATGCCAGCGTAAAATAAATCAATAATTATAATAATAATTTCCCAAAACCCGGTGACGTTTAATATAAGACCGATATAATCAATTAATTCATTAATGCAGAGTAAAAAAAACATTAAAAGCCATGAGGGAGAAAGTATTCCTATACCTTCTTTTTCCGAAGATTCTCCTTGGATGGGGTTTTTTTCTTGATAATTTTTATCTTGTTGGGAAGTGCTTTCTTGATTTTCTGGTAAATTATTTACAAGTATATCGGATACTCTTTGGTTCATATAAATTTAAGATTAATATTCTAATATTTTAACACAATACTATATTTATTCAAGTTATAAAAACAGTTTCTTGATAGTATATCAAATAAATATCTGAATTATTTGTCTATTCATTAGTTGTTGCTAAATAAAATATTGTTTTCATTACTGTATCTGGGTTTAGAGAAATATTTTTTATGCCGCAATCAATTAAAAACTTCGCAAATTCTGGAAAATCGCTTGGTGCTTGTCCGCATATTCCAACATATTTTCCTCGCTTTTTGCAAATTTCGATGACTCTTTTAACCATTTCTTTAACTGCTTCGTTCCTTTCATCGCCAATTTTAGCAATTTTGGCATTATCCCTATCAAGTCCTAAAACAAGTTGTGTTAGATCATTAGAACCAATAGACATTCCATCAAAAATGTCTAAGAACTCTTCAGCTAAAATAACATTTGATGGGATTTCACACATTACATATAGCTTTAAGTTAGAAACGCCTTTAGATTGATTTTTACCAATATCTAGCCCAGATTTTTTAATAAGATCTTTCACTTTTTTTGCCTCATCAATGGTTCTGCAAAATGGAACCATCACATTTACATTTTTTAACCCAAATACATTTCTTACTCTTTTAATTGCTTCGCATTCCATCAAAAATGCTGGTTGAAAACCAGGATCAACATATCGACAAGCACCTCTAAAACCAAGCATTGGATTTTCTTCCTCACCTTCAAATAATTCTCCACCGATTAAGTTTTTATACTCATTTGTTTTGAAATCAGAAAATCTAACAATTACCTCTTTTGGATAAAATGCAGCAGCAATTTGCGCTATTCCTTCAGCTAGTTCTTTGATAAAATATTCTTTTTTATCTTTGTGCTCTACTGTTAAATCTTGAATTGTTTTTTTAAGTTTTTTGTCTTTTAAATTTTTAAAATGATGTAGGGCAAGTGGATGAATTTTAATTTTTTCCGCAATAATAAATTCTTCTCTTGCAAGACCAACACCATCTTGTGGAAGAAAAGAATTTTGAAAAGCAATTTCTGGTGCTCCAATATTTAGGGTTATTTTTGTTTTCAGTTTTGGTATTTGTTTTAAATTATATTTTTTAATTTTAAAAGGAATTTTCCCTTCAAAAATTCTCCCTGCCCTTCCCTGGGTGCAATCAATGGTAATTATATCCCCTGTTTTAACTTTCTTTAGTGCATCTTTTGCGCCAACTATACAAGGAATACCCATTTCTCGAGAAACAATAGCAGCATGGCATGTTGCACCTCCTTCTTCAGTTAAAATAGCAGACGCTAAAGGAAAAATGCTTACCCAATCAGGATCAGTCATTCTTGTTACTAAAACCTCGCCTTTTTTAAATTCACCAATTTTTGAAACATCTTCAATAATATGCGCTTTGCCAACCCCAATTTTATTTCCAATCGCAATACCAGTTAAAATGGGTTCTTTTTTAGTATTAATTTTATATTCTTGATAGTATTGAACATCTCTTTGAGTATGAATGGTTTCAGGTCTTGATTGAACAATAAAAAGCTGACCACTCCTTCCATCTTTTGCCCATTCAATGTCTTGTGGCATCCATTTTCCTGCTTTTTTAGAATAATGATCTTCAATTACAAGGGCCCATTTTGCTAAAGTTAAAATTTCATCATCGTCTAAAGAAAATTCAAATTGTTTGTTTTTAGGAACAGAAACTTCTTTTATACCCCCTTTTTGACTGTAAACATATTTGACGAATTTTCTTCCAAGATCTTTTCTGATTATTGCTTTATAACCCTTTTTTAAGGTTGGCTTAAAAACATAAAAAGTATCCGGAGTAATTTTACCTTTTACGATCAACTCTCCAAGTCCATAAATTGAATTTATTAAAACTACATTTTCAAATCCAGTTTCTGTATCTAATGTAAACATTACCCCTGAGGAAGCAAGGTCTGAGCGAACCATTTTTTGTATGCCAGATGAAAGAGCAATCTTTAAATGATCAAAGCCATTTTCTTCTCTATATACTATTGCCCTATCATTAAATAGCGAGGCAATTGATTTTTTAATTGCCCTAAATAATTTTTCCTCTCCTTTTATATTTAAATATGTTTCATGCGCGCCAGCAAAAGAGGCGGTAGGAAGATCCTCTGCTGTTGCTGAAGAACGAACAGCAACGTCTGCTGCGTTTTGTTTATATTGCAAAGAAAGTTCTCTGTAATATTCTAAAATATCACTTTTAACATCCGGAGGAATTTGGCCATCTAAAATTAATTTTCTAATACTTTTCCCTGTCTGTTGCAGCGAGGTGATACTTTTTGGATTAAATTTATCTAAAATTTCTTTAATTTTTTTATCAATTTTATTATATTTTAAATAATACCAATAAAAATTTGACGTCAAGGCAAAACCATTTGGGACGTTTACTCCTTGAGAGGTTAAATTGGAATACATTTCTCCCAAAGACGCATTTTTTCCCCCAACCAAGGAAACATCTTCCGATCGAATATCCTTAAACCATAAAATTAATTTTTCATTTTTTTTCTCCATATTTTTATTTATAATTTATATCTATAAACTATACTTTTATTAAGATTTTTTTTCAAGAGTAATATAAAAAGTAGAAGCCAGTATACGCTATAATATAAAAGTAGATTAACGCCACGGTAATATAGAAGTACTATACGCCACGCAGGACGCAAAATAAACGCCAGATTAATAAAAATACTTAAAAACTTTTAAAAATTTGTAATTTGTATATTTATATTGTATTTGTAATTCGTAAAAGTTTCGTAATTTGTAGTAGTTTTTTTAATCCGTTAATTGATTACATTTTATCACAGAAATTTTTTAATTCAAGTTTTTCCAAAAATTGTTTTTGGGAGATCATTCAATCAATACTGGTAGTAATTCGTGGAAGATTATTTTCTTTCAAAAATTGATTTTAAACTATCCCAGAGATTTTGCGAACTTTGTTTTTCTTCTTCATTTTTATTTTCTTCTTTGATTATATAAATTACTTTTTCTCCTGGTTCCACTAAATTTAATTTATCTTTCGTTTCTTTTTTAAGAAATTCTTCATTTTCAAAGAGTTTTAATTTTTGTTGGAGATCTTTATTTTGTTTTTTTTCCAAACTCAACTCTTTTTCTTTGGCTAAATATTCTTCTTGCATTTTTTTAAACTCGCCGTATTTTACAAAAATATTTTTCATCATAAATCCCAATGCTAAAATCAAAACAAATACTAAAAAAGTATTTAAAAATCCCTTATCGTTTTTTTGCGCAGTTTTCTTTTTGTATGTTTTTTTTCTTTTTCTCATATCAGGCATCAAAATTTGAATGCTTATTTAAAATGATTTTTAAAAATAAATTTTAAAACTTTAATTTTTTCCAACAGCGAAGATGTTTTATAATTCACGGCTCGTCTATAGAAATCACTATTATAGGCGAGCCGTGTTGTTTATCTATTTAAAAACATCCTTCTGCGGTTATACTTCCATCTGGATCAAATTGTCTGTAGCATGGCTTACCATTCTGTGTATACGATTCACCAGATTTGTAAAATTTACCGGTTTCTGAATTTGTCTCCCATGTAATATAAGTATCACCTGATCCACAATACTTTGCCTTGCTCCCATCTTCTGAAGTAGCTTCGGCACAACACAAACTAACAGAT
>JAQVET010000005.1 GCA_028697615.1 Minisyncoccota bacterium | reverse complement strand
TATCTTTTGAAGAATTCGATTCTTTAATGGAAACCCTTGATATTTTAAGCGACCCTACCATCTTGGATGATATTAAAAAAGCCGAAGAAGAATACAAAAAGGGAGAATATCTTACTTGGGAGGAAGTTAAGGGAAAATTAGGATTTTCTGCTAACAAAGAAATTTTTACTCTCAAAGAAAAACCTAAGAAAAAATACCGGGCTCCGCGCCGGTAATTTTTTTATCTTATGCCTCAACTGTTTTCACTAATTGTCTCACAATCTATCTATAAATCACTTTCAAAAATTCCTCTGCCGTGGAGAAAAAGAATTATGAGAGCGATTGATTTATTGCCCCAAAATCCTTATTTAGGAGAAAAACTCTGGGGTAAACTTCAGGGTAAAAGAAAAATCAGAGTACCACCTTATAGAATTATTTATGAATTAAATAAGAAAAGCCGCAGGATTATTATCTTAGAAATCGGCCACCGCCAGGGGATTTATAGTTAAACACTGAGAATCCCCAGTTCCCTTATGGGGTATTTGTGGTATAATAGAGGTATGCAGAATTTATTAGATAATTTAAAAACTTTACTTCAAAAAGATGAACGATTGGTGAGCGAAGGCGAGCTTTTGAAAAATAAAGTTATTGAATTAGCGCTAAAACTCGATGAAAAACTAATAGATCTTCTTTTATCGGATAAACAAATGAAAGAAGTATTCTTCAGGCAAGTTGGGAATACCATAATTTTTGATAAAGATAAATTTATTAAGTTTGTTTCCAATAAACAATTTTTACCGGATTCTTATACATCTTTCAAAAATAAAGTTGGATTAACAGTTGGTGATGAGTTTATAAGTGAAAGAAAAGAAGTGGTGCTTTCCTGGCCCTACAAGGATTGTATTTTGGAAGGCGGAATGACAAAAGAGGACCAAAAACGCGATGAAATTTTCTGGAATGAAACATTGGCGCCGGATGAAATAAGCCGTCTTTTGGACCCGAAAGTTTTTACCAGCGCAAAAAGAATTGATAGAACCAGCGATCATAAATTTGATAAATTCAAAACTGATGAAAACGGAGATATCAAAGATAATTTTATTATCAAAGGCAATAATCTTTTGGCACTCCATTCTCTCAAAAAACGCTTCGCCGGAAAGATAAAGCTGATTTACATTGATCCGCCTTATAATACTGGCGGAAGCTTAGAAACATTCACATACAACAATTCATTCAATCATTCCACATGGTTAACATTTATAAAAAATCGTCTCGAAATCGCAAGAAGTCTTTTAACAGAAGACGGATTTATTGCTATTGCTATAGACCATAACGAATTATTCTATTTGGGTGAATTAGCCGACGAGATATTTGGCAGAGATAACAGATTAGGCGTTGTTTGCGTCTTGACGAATCCTCGAGGAAGACAGTTTACTAAGTTCTTTTCGGTAACAATTGACTTTATGTTAGTCTATGCCAAGGACAAAGAGCATGCGAATTTTAATAAAGTAGCCATCAATATCGAGAAGAAACAAACATTTAATCTTAAAGACGAGCAAGGAAAATATAGGTTAGAAAATTTCATAAGGTTAGCCAATATCGAAGAAAAGTTGAGAAACGAAAAAGAAAATTATTTCTATCCAATTTTCGTAAGTCCGGATTTGGAAGAAATTACTTTAGAACAAAAAAGAAATTATGTAAAAGTTTTGCCCGTAGTTAATGGGAAAGAAAAAGCCTGGCAACTCAAGAAAGATACGTTTGCAAAAAATTTAACAAGTGAGGATAGTAGCGAAGAATATATTGCCGCAAAAGACGAAAATGGCAACATTCAAATTTATAAGAAGTATAGAGAACAGCAGATGTTAGTTACTCATTGGTTTGATAAAAAATATAACGCCACATTTTACGGGACAAGATTACTTGAGAAATTATTAGGGAGAAAATTACGGGTAAGTTTCCCGAAATCTCTTTATACAGTAGTTGATGTATTAAAAATCATAACGAAAAAGAATGATATAGTTTTGGATTTTTTTGCCGGTTCAGGCACAACCGGACATGCAACATTGGAACTAAATAAGGAAGATGGCGGAAATAGAAAATTTATCCTAGTGGAGCAACTTAGTGAGCATATAAAAGATTGTAATGAGCGAATTTATAAAGTTATAAAAAATCAGAACATTCATGATGATTTTGTTTATATGGAACTTGCGAAATGGAATGAGAATTTTGTTGAGAAAATACAGAAAGCAAAAACAAAAGAGGAATTGAAAAAACTATGGAAAACAATGGAAAAAAAGGCATTTTTGAGCTATAAAATTGATATAAAAACAATTGATGAACACGCAAAAGATTTTACAGATTTATCTATAGAAGACCAAAAAAGATTTTTGCTAGAATGTTTAGACAAAAATCATCTTTACATCAATTACAGCGAAATTGATGATGAAGAGTATGGAGTGAGCGAAGAGGATAAAAAGATAAATAAAGAATTTTATAAAAGCTAATTATGTTACATTTGTAAACGTTATAAACTATGCAGAATTTATTAGATAATTTAAAAACTTTATTTCAAAAAGACGAACGTCTTGTTAGCGAAGGCGAACTTTTGAAAAATAAAATAATTGAACTTGCTTTGAAATTGGATAAAGAGCTTATTGAGCTTCTTCTATCAGATGAACAGATGAGGGATGTATTTTTTAAACAAGTAGGTAAAGCTACAATTTTTGATAAAGATAAATTTATTAAGTTTGTTTCCAATAAACAATTTTTGCCTGATTCTTACACTGCTTTTAAAAATAAAATTGGATTGGTTGACGAAAAAGACGAATTTATCAGTGAGAAAAAAGACGTGGTTTTGTCTTGGCCCTATAAGGATTGTGTTTTGGAAGGCGGAATGGCAAAAGAGGATCAAAAGCGAGATGAAATTTTCTGGAATGAAACTTTGGCGCCGGACGAAATCAGCCGTCTTTTGGACCCAAAAGTTTTTACTAACGCAAAAAGAATTGATAAAAACGGCGAACATAAATTTGATAAATTCAAAACCGATGAAAACGGTAATATCAAAGACAATCTAATTATTAAGGGCAACAATCTTTTAGCTCTTCACCCTCTTAAAAAACGCTTCGCCGGAAAAGTAAAATTGATTTATATTGATCCGCCGTATAATACGGGCAATGACGAGTTTAAATATAATGATGCCTTCAACCATTCCAGCTGGTTAACTTTTATGAGAAACAGATTAGAAGTGACAAAAGACCTACTGAAAAATGACGGTGTAATTTTTATTAGTTGTGACGATAATGAGCAAGCTTACTTAAAAGTGCTTTGCGATGAGATTTTTAGAAGAGAAAATTTTGTTCAAAATTTTATGTGGCTGCACGGTAAGGGTAAAAAAGATAGATGGAGTAGAACATTACAACAATATATTTTATGTTACGCGAAAAACAAAAACAACTTAGAACCTTGGTCAATTATAAATTATGCCAATTACGAGTTCAGCAATTCCGATAATGATCCACGGGGGCCTTGGTTTTCTGGAAGTATTTCATTTTCAGAAAAAAGGTCCAATAAACAACACCCAAATTATTTTGAGATTAAATCTCCTTCTGGAATTGTTTGGAAAAGACAGTGGCAACGGACAAAAGAAGAGATGGAAGAATTATTGAAACAGAAAAAGATATTTTTTGGATTTTCTCCAAAGTATGATGCTGTCCCACGAATAAAAATATTCTCTGAAGATACAGAAGAACTAATACCGCCAAATATTATCGATAATATTGAGACAACACGTGGGGCACAAAAGGAGCTAGATGCAATGTTTGATAAAAAAGTTTTTGATTATCCAAAACCTGTTTCGTTAATGAAACATCTTATTAAACTTGGTTCTGATAAAAACGCTATAATTGTAGATTTTATGGCTGGTACAGGTACAACTGCTCAAGCAGTTTTAGAACTTAACAAAGAGGACGGGGGTAACCGAAAATTTATTCTATGCGAACAACTTGATTATACAAATATCGTTACAGTCCCGCGAGTACAAAAGGTGATTAAAAAATTGGGCGACGGTGATTTTGCCTATTTAGAACTAGCGAAATGGAATGAAAATTTTGTGGAGAAAATTCAAAAAACGAAAACAAAAGAGAAATTAGCAAAACTATGGGAAACTATGAAAGAGAAAGCTCGCTTGAGCTACAAAGTTGATATTGCCGCATTTGATGAACACGCAAAAGATTTTGAAGATTTATCTATAGAAGACCAAAAAAGATTTTTGCTTGAGTGTTTAGACAAAAATCATCTCTATATTAACTACAGCGAAATTGATGATGAAGAATACGGCGTGAGTGAAGAAGATAAAGAGATAAATAAAGAATTTTATATCGAATAACACGCTTTAAATTTTAAATTATGTTTATCTCTTCAATTAGTATAAAAAACTATCGACTTTTTCCAAGCGGAGGTTTTGGGTTGGGAGATATAAACCTTCCAAACAACACTGATGAAGGTAGCGGACTTACGGTTTTTGTGGGAGAAAATGGTTGCGGTAAAACATCTTTATTAGAAGCAATATCTTTACCACTTCTACCATATAAAGCGGAGGCATTTACAATTAATGATTTAAATAACCCTGCACAAAAAACTGAGATAGAAATTTTAGCAAGTTCTAATTTTACTGTTTTAAAAACGGTGCCTCGTGGCGATTTTCAGGCCAAGGGATTTCGTTTTAAGGGAGGCAAACGAACTAGAGACAGCCAGACATATCTTTCTCCGGTAATTGTAAGCGATCAAGAGTTTATTCCGGCCGATGGGGAGACCAATGTAAGAACAGATGGTCCAGATGTAAGAGTCAGCGTAAATAATCCCTTTATAGGCCCGCGTTTTAAGGAGAATGATATTTTGTATTTGGGTGAGAGCCGAATTTATCAAACTCGTTTTGGAACAGCAAAAAAAACACGCTTTGATCATCTGATGGAAGATTTTGATTTTCAATATCTGCAAGGTGTTGGACCGCAAGATTTATCTTTCACCGTAAAATCAGGGATTGGTGTTGAAATTCAAAATACTTTTTTGAAAAAAGCAATTGATAAGTTTAAAGAAATAAGTAATGCACCTATTACTCTTGAGATCCTGAATAATTATCATCCTTTTCGATACGCTTTTTTCGCTGAAAAAAGAAACAATAATCTCCAGGTAAGTCTTAACAGAATCGGCTCAGGGTATGAGATGATTTTTTCAATTCTATACTCTTTTTACTTAGCAGAACAAAGTGGGAAACAACTCATTGTGCTTATTGATGAACCAGAATTGCATTTACATCCAAAATTGCAACAAAAGTTTGTTAAGGTATTGCTTGAAATTTCTAAAACGGCTCAGATAATTTTGAGCACTCAGTCACCATTATTTATTAAAGATATTAACTATAACCAGAATGTAAAAATTAATATTCTAAAGAGATATAAAAAAGATGTAGTGGTTTCACCAATAGAAGATCAGGCATTGCCACTGCCTTCTGCCAATGAAGTAAATTATATTGCTTTTGAGCTATCGACGCCAGAATATCACAACGAGCTTTACGGACATTTACAAGAAAAAGAAGGTAAATACACCGAGGATGTTATGGAAAAATATTTAGAGGATAAGGGGATACCAAGAAATAAAAGTTATATAAAGTCGTTTCGTGGTACGCCAAGCGCACCTTACGATGTCACTTTGTGCACATATATTCGCAATCTGATACATCATCCAGAAAATACGAGTAATGCACAGTACAGCGAAAACGAGTTAAGGCAATCTATTGAATTGCTAAGAAAATGTCTTTTATAGGAACAAAAATATAAGTGTTTAATGAATATTTATGCTCTACGAAACTTTTAATGCCAACAAAGAATCTTTAGGAGAAGATTTTTTTACTTCACGGGTTGATGATGAAATAGTCCAAAACCTCAATCCAAAGTTTGAGTTACGAGAATACCAGAAAGAAGCGATTGGACGCTTTGATTTTTATTTTAAAGAATACCATCAGAGGAAATTTCCGGCACAACTGCTTTTTCATATGGCAACCGGAAGTGGAAAAACATTAATTATGGCGGCTAATATTTTACAACTTTATAAGGAGGGTTATCGCAATTTCATTTTTTTTGTAAACAGCACCAACATTATTGAAAAGACAAAAGATAATTTTCTTAATCCGCTTTCGGAAAAGTATTTATTCGCGCCGAAAATCAAATTTGGCGACAAAGAAGTTTTCGTAAAAGAAGTTAATAATTTTGAAGCGGCAAGTACGGAAGATATAAACATTCTTTTTGCCACTACATCACTTTTACATATTCGCATAAACAATCCCAAAGAGAATGCTTTAACCGAAGAAGAATTTGAGGGAAAAGACATTATTCTTATATCAGACGAAGCCCATCATGTACAAGCAATAACAAGAAATAAAAAAGAGGAAGAGTTGGAAAAAACATGGGAATACACGGTTCTGAAAAAGATTTTCGAGAAAAATCCGAAAAATATTTTACTGGAATTTACCGCCACGATAGATTTGGGCAACGAGGATATCCGTAAGAAATACGAGGACAAAATTATTTATCAATATGATCTGAAGAGCTTTCGATTAGATAAGTATTCAAAGGAAATTGAAGTTTTGGAAGCGGATTTGGAGCCAGTGGATCGCGCTCTGCAAGCGGCGGTTTTAAGTCAATACCGCCGCAAAATCGCGGAAAAGTATAAATTGCGTCTAAAGCCAGTTTTGCTTTTTAAATCAAAAACAATTAAAGAATCGGGAGAGAATTACACCGCGTTTTTAGAAAAGATAAAAAATCTATCAACCCGCGATTTTGAAATCATAGCCGCGAGAGCCAAGGGAACAACCCTTGAGAATGTTTTTGCTTATTTGGCAAAATCCGGTATAAGTTTTGAAAATCTTATTCAAGAATTGCGAGAAGATTTTGCGGAAGAAAAATGCATGCTTTTGGACTCTGAAAACATTGATGAGGAAAGACAATTAAAGTTAAATTCCTTAGAAGATAGAAATAATGAAATAAGAGCGATTTTTGCCGTGAATATGTTAAATGAGGGCTGGGACGTGCTGAATTTATTTGATATTGTCCGGTTGTATGATACGCGAGACGGCAGCTGGGTTCACGGGAAATATAAGCCCGGCAATACCACAATGGGTGAAGCTCAGCTTATTGGTCGAGGAGCTCGATATTATCCTTTTTGGTTGAACAGTACAGAAGATAAATACAAAAGAAAATTTGACGAAGATGTTGAAAACGAACTTCGAATTGTGGAAACGTTGCATTATCATAGCGCTCACAATCCAAAATACATTGAGGAAATTAAGAGTACACTAACAGAGCTTGGAATTATACCGGAAAAGCACGTTCAGGTGAGTTTGTTTATTAAGCCGGAATTCAAAAAGAGTGAATTTTGGAAAAGGGGAGTAGTGTTTATAAATGATCGGGTGGAAAATCAGCGAGAAAAAATATTTAGCCTGGCAAATGCAAAAATTGAGACAAATTATAAATGGCGATTAAAAACCGGAGAATTAACAGAAATTGTCATTTTGGCTGAAAGCGAAGCGGGCGGAAAAAACAAAACAAACGGAACAGTAAGAAAAACATTCAAGTTTTCGGATTTTGGAGAGAATGTATTAAGAGGAGCTTTGGATAAAATTGAATTCTTTAAATTTGATAATCTCAAAAGATATTTTCCGCATATAAAATCAGTGAGGGAATTTATAACTTCACCGGAATACTTAAGTGGGATTGACATTGAAATTTCCGGATCGAAGGAAAAAGTTAATAGATTAACAGCACAGGAAAAAATCGAAGCGGTTTTGTTTGTTATCAAAACTATATCTGAACAAGCGAGAACAAAAACGGCGGATTTTGTGGGAACTAATTTGTTTAAGGCGAAAATGCTGAAAGAGGTTTTTTACGACAAGAAAATTAAGATTGATAAAGATGAAGTAGAGAATAAAAAATTGGAAGATGTAAATTTGGCGGAGAGAGACTGGTACGCTCAGACGGAATTTTATGGCACCGACGAGGAGCAGAATTTTATCAGTTTTATTGATGGATTTATAGAAAAATTAAGGCAAAAATATTCGGATATTGCTTTATTACGAAACGAAAAATTTTTTCAGGTTTTCGGCCTTGAAGATGGTGGGATTTTTGAACCGGACTTTATTATGCTCTTGAGAAGAAGAAATCATGTCGTGAGTATTTATCAAATTTTCATTGAACCAAAAGGAAATCAATTTAAAGATAAAAATGGTAGGTTTGAAGATTCCAAAGAGGGTTGGAAACAAAAATTTTTGCTGGAATTGGAAAATAAAGCGGATACGGATTTTAAATTAGAAAATACACAGTTTAAACTCATAGGTTTGCCTTTTTATAATGAAAAACTAAAGAAAGAATTTGAAGAAGCATTAGAAAATAAACTTTTAGGATAATACAATGTTCTAAAGCTCGAAAACTGAATTTCAAATGGATTTCTCAAAAAAGTATCATGAATAATAGGGATAAAATTGTCAGAATTTTAGTTAAGAATGGGCAAGAAATATTTGATCAACCTTATAAAAAAGTAGAATTTTCTAAACATTCTGAATCTGATGAGTTACTGAATGATCTAAGATGTTATCCTCATGCTTTTGTTCTGGCCTGTATTATGGATAGGCAAATAAAGGCGGAAAAAGCTTGGCTAATTCCTTATAAAATTTCTCAAGAGATTGGGGGCTTTGAATTTTCTAAACTTCTTTCACTTAAATTACCTGATATTAAGAAAATCTTTAGGGATGAAAATTTGCATCGTTTTAATGAGATAATGGCCGAAAATTTTTATTTAGGAATTCAGAAAATTCATTATGATTATAATAACGACGCTTCAAATATTTGGAAACATAAACCAAAAAGTGCAACTGTTGTTAAAAGATTTCTAGAATTTAAGGGAATTGGAATAAAAATTGCTACGATGGCAGCTAATATTTTAGTGAGAGACTTTAAAATACCAATGAGTGATTATATGTGTATAGAGATTTCTCCAGATACTCACGTAAAAAGAGTTTTTAAAAGATTAGGTTTTATTTCTAAAGATGCTACGATTGATGAATTGATATATGCAGCGCGGGAACTAAATTCTGAATACCCCGGAATATTTGATCTCCCTTGTTGGTATATTGGTAGAAATTGGTGTCATCAGCAGAAACCCGATTGTAGAAATTGCTATTTAAATAAATATTGCCCCAAGATAATATAAAATGAGTAAATATTCCAAAAGAAAAAACAATTTGTATCATCCTCAAAGTAAGGAGCCTTTTAATATCAGCAGATTTGCGATTGAGATGTTTGTAGAATGCCCTCGGTGTTTTTATTTAGATAGAAGATTGGGTTTAGGTAGGCCCAGTATGCCTGGTTGGACTCTCAATAGTGCCGTGGATAAATTATTAAAAAGTGAGTTTGATATTTTAAGAAAAAATGGCGAAAGGCACGCTTTAATGAAAGAATACAAAATTGATGCGGTGCCCTATAATCATCCTGATTTGCCAATGTGGCAAAATACTCGTTCAGGCGCTTCAGCAATTCATGCCCCAACTAATTTAAAAATTACCGGCGCTATCGACGACATTTGGCTTAATAATCAGACTCAAGAACTTCATATTGTTGATTATAAATCAACCAGTATTGATGGAGAGGTGTCTTTGGATGGGGAATATAAGGAGATCTACAAAAGACAGGTAGAAATTTATCAGTGGATTTTTAGACAAATGGGTTTTCCAGTTTCTAAGACTGCCTATTTTGTTTATGTTAATGCTTTAAAAAATTTACCAAAATTTGATGGTAAATTAGAATTCAAAAGCACCATTTTGCCTTACGAAGGAGATGATTCTTGGGTGGAGCCAACCATTTTTAAAATTAAAAAATGTTTAGATTCTAAAATTATCCCTGCTCCTAGCGATAATTGTGAATATTGCGCTTACAGGCGCTCTATTGCGCAAGAATTAGAAGAAAAATAAGCTGAGCTTGAGAAAATCAGATTGCGTAATAACAAACTAGCAAAAAATCGAAAAATTAAACCAAACTAAATTTTAAGTAATACTTTTTTAAAGATACATGAACATAAAAAATGATGCTTCTTCAAAAAACTGTTTGGAAATCAAATTTTTGAGAAAAATAATAATAAATTATGAAAATAACAAAAAATATTCAGAAAATTATAGAATCTAATCCCATAGCTTTAGCAACTATAAAAGATAAGAATCCTTATGTTATTGCTGTGTCTTGTTGTAAGATTATAGACAATAACAAGATATTAATTACAGATAATTTTATGACAAGAACTACCAAGAATATTACTTTTAATCCTGAAGTTGCTTTAGTAGTTTGGGATAAAAGATGGAATGGGTATCAGTTATTAGGAACGGCTAAATATTATAGAAAAGGCAAATGGCTGGGTTATGTTAAAAAATTAAAAGAAAATAAAAATTTACCTGCCAAAGGCGCAATAATTATAAAAGTTGAGAGAATTATAAAATCGAAATAAAATTTAGCTCGGGAAATTAATTCAAAAATCAAATGTTAAATAAAAAGAAACTATTACAATTTTTATTGGAAGCTAGGACTAAAACCTATGCAGGAGGAGGCGGAAAGGTGAAGCCAGTTTTCAAGGGCTCTACTCAGCGAGAATATCGAAAAGGCAGTTGGTTTTATAGGGATGTATATTATACAGGTAAGAATAAGTTTATGGGACTGGAGGTTGTTTATTATCTGAATAAGCCTGTTTGGTCAATGTCTTACTACGGGAGTTTTAAAAGATTAACAGAAAAGGGGATAGATAAAATTTTGAGGGAAGCATTGCTCAAAAATTGGCGAACTACAAGAATTTGGAAAAAAATAAAATGGCAAAAAGCAGATTATCAATATATTTGTCAACCAGATTTTGAGGGGTCTATTGATGAGTTGGCTGGAACGGAAAAGATTTTCAAGCAAAAAAAAGAAATTTACACATTTTTTTATGCTGGCGGGCTTTTAATTTAAAATTATTAAATTTGAGTTAAAAAACTCAAAAAATTAATTGAAAATAAAATTATGAATATAAGTAAGTATAAAAGTTTTGTTAACTGGGATATTCCTCAAGAATTTGATTATGATATTGATAAACTAAAAGAAGATGGATACGAAATAAAAGGACGTTTTAATAAAACAAATCCAGATTTCAAAGAGTATTGTAAAGACCTTAAAAATGGAGGGGAAGATATTAAGATTATAGCTTTGGGGGAAGATAATAACAGAGTTGATGTTTGGATAAAAGATAAATAAAGAAATTTATGGAGTTAACGGAGATATTAAATAATATTTATAAAACAACAAACAAAGTAGAACTTTTTGATTCTTTTTGTAATCTTGAATTATTTATGGAAAGGCATAATAGTGATATATTCTTTGAAGAAAGATTATCTAAAGAGTGGAGTAAACATCTTGTATTAAAAAATGACTATACTATTGGTCATATTAAGAATATTTGTAAAAACCAATATTTTATAAAAAGTGTTTTAAGTATATTAAAACATCAAAAAGACTATAAAGATTTTAGATTGACTTCAGATAAAATTTTAGAAGACGGTTTTTTTGTCAATTTATCATTAAATTGCTGTTTTTATTTTATAACATTGTTTTCGAATAAACTTAGTCAATCTACGATAGATTATATTGGAAGTTATTTTTTTGGGGAGATTAAAAAATTAGAGAAATATTTTTCTTATGAATTTAATAAAATTGAAATATTAAATGTTTTTGAAAATGTAGTTTTTAATAGAAGGTTTTTCCCTAAAAAAGATTACAATGCAGATATTAATGCTCAGATTTTCTATGGGATTTTAAAAAAATCTCGTTTGATAGTAGGACATTATTTAATTGATTTTTCTGCTCCTATTCTGCTTTCTAACTCTTTCAAAAAAATAGTTAGTGTAAAAAAGAAGGTCGGAGACGAATTTTCATTAAAAGATTCTGTTAATAGATTAAAGTCTGTTTTAAAAAAATATAATTCTTTAAGCGAAGGATTTAAATTTGATGATTTGAGTGTAGATGAGTATAAAAATATTAGTTCGTTTGATTATTATTTTAAAACAAAAGAATCCAGGAAAATATTATCATTAATTAATTCAGTTATAGCTGGGCTAGATAATTTTTCTCACGATGAGATTTTAAAGATAATTAATAATTCCGAGGATATCCTTAATAAAATTAAAGAATTTTTTTACAAAAATTATAATGTTTTTCCGAAATATGACGGATCAGAAATTAAAGAAGGGCAATGGAGCAACAAATCAGTCTTAAATACAATTAAATTTTTCGCATTTTTAGATACTGTAAGAGAGTCAAATAATGATCAATGGAAAATTGATATCTTTTTAAAATGTTTTAGCGATTGGATAGATGATTTAAATGAAAATATAAATTATTTTTCGGAATTGGATGATTACAACGAAATAAGTAGTTTTTTGAAATTAGGAGAAAATAATTTAATTGAATTTAAGTCTACGTTTGGTTTACCTATACAAGTTTGTGCTGATGAAGAAGCATTTACGGCCGCAAAAAAAGCAATATTTGAAGAGATAGCTAAAACCATATTAGCAATGGCTAATTCTGATGGAGGGGATATTTTTATTGGAGTAGTCGAAAAGACTGAAAAAATTAAGGATGATATTAAACCAGATATCGTAGAAAGGGACGGTATATATTTTTTAGATATTCATTTTTCTTTTAAAAAAGAAGGGAAAAACTTCGATTCAAAAAGATTATCATTACAGCAGTTGTTAAGAAACTTAACCAGAGAGCGTTTAGATTTCTTGGATTCTTTATTTTCTTTTCATTTCTATAAGATTTTTATTGAAGATAAAGGATCAAGTATTGAAATATTAAATATAAAAGTTAAAAAATCAAAAAAGATTATTTTTATAAAAAATGATAATTGGATAACTCTCCCAAAGCGCTTAAACGGAAGAGTAGAATTAGTAGATCCAGCAGATGAGTTTCAAAATAAAATAATTTAAAACCCAAAAGTCGAAAAATTAATTAAAAAATTAATTAAAAATAAAATTAAAACACAAACTTCAAGAACTTTTTGACAGCGTTTTAAATAAATCTTTTAAAGGAGAATTAATATAGAAGAGTTTTAGTTTATGATTAATATATCAATAATTTTTATAAGTTTCGGAATTTTATTTACGATAATTGGAACGATTCTTATATTTAAAAATAGCCCATCGTTAACAGGTTTTGGCTGTTTTAATGGACCAAGAGTTGATGAGAAAAAATTACGTTATGCAAGATTAGGATTAGGTCTTTTAGTATTAGGAATTATACTTCAAGGGATAGGAAATTTAATAGATTTAATTACTCGTTAAGTTCTGTTTTTTATCAAAAATCGCGAATTTAGTCCATCAGTTTCACAAAGTCCATAAAAAAGCAGAAGAATTATTAACCGAAGCAAGCCAAAAAGTTGAAGAATTGGGCGAAGAGATAAATCTCTTTTTCCGCCTCGTTTCGTTACGCGAAACATCGGCAATTGAGAAATAAAATTTAATGAAAATAGATCAAATTTTAAAAACAGAGTCAAAAATCGAAGAGAAGGTGTTTACCGTTTCCGAGTTTTTAGATTTTATAAATGAAGTTTTAAGACCATGCAGAGTGATTATTCAAGGAGAAATTGGGGAGAAGATAAATAATTATCCTCGCTTTACTTTTTTCCGTCTCTTAGATAAAAATAATTCGATTTTAGAATGTTTCACATGGAGAGAAAAAATTGAAAATTTAGGAATGGAACTTGAATCTGGGATGGAAATTAGAATAATTGGCTACCCCGAAGTTAGAAAGGATAAAGGAGAGCTCAAATTTCAAGTCGAAAGAATCGAGTTAATAGGAGAAGGTATTTTGAAAAAACAGTTCGAGATTTTAAAAAAGAAATTATCTGCTCTAGGCTATTTTGATCTGAAATTTAAAAAACCCATCCCCAGGTTTTGTGAAAATATTGGCCTAATTACTTCAAAATACGGAAAAGGAGGGCTAAAAGATTTTAAAACTCATCTCGGAAATTTTGGTCTTCGGGTTTGCTTTTACGATGCAAGGGTTGAAGGAAGTTTTGCAATCCCTGAAATTCAAGAAGGAATTCGCTGGTTTAATCAAAATCTTCCCAAGATTGACGTTTTGGTATTAACCCGAGGCGGGGGCGGTTGGGAAAGTTTGCAGCCATTTAATTCTGAGGAGCTAGTCAAAGCTATTTTTGCTTCAAAAATTCCAATTATTACGGGCATTGGCCACGAGGACGACGAAACCTTAGTGGACTTTGCCGCTGATTTACGAGCATCTACCCCCACTCACGCGGCAAAGATTTTAAGTGAAAATTGGAAGTCAGCCTCAGTCAAAGTTTATGAATTTAAAAAGAATATTAATGTTTCGATTAATAATCTTTTAAGAAATTTCAAAGAAAAAGTTCATTTTTTTGAGGGAAGTTTTAACTCTATTATTAGTAAGATTTGTGGGTACATTAATGAAAAAATTATTTTCTTTGAGAAAAACCTAATCACTAAAGTCAAAAGAGAGATTTTATTAAAACAGAGAGAGCTTGATGGCTTGGTGAGAAATTTGAGTTTTGGTTTTCAAAATTATTTTAGGGAACTCGAAATTTTAGAAAGAGGATTTGAGAGAAATTTTTTAAAAATTAAAAGCTTAATAAAAAACCAAAAATTTAAAATCGAGCAGTTTTTAGAAAATTTAATCAAAAATAAAAATAGATGGAGAGAAAGAATGGAAAAGCTTTTAAAACAACAGGAAGGGAAACTAATTCCCTCAAGTCCTCAATTAAAACTTAAACAGGGTTATACTATTACCTCGGATGAATTTGGAAAAATCATTAAAGATCCCGCCAGGTTAAAAATTAAACAAACAATTCAAACAAAATTTTATAAAGGTCGCATTTTCTCAACGATTAATAAAATAAAAAAATATGCCAGAGGAAAAATTTAATTTCACAAAAGCCTATCAAGAGATTGAAGAAATTAATGAATGGTTTCAGGGAGAAGAAATCGATTTAGATGAAGCCCTACAAAAATACGAAAAAGGAATGGAGTTAATTAATGAATGCAGAGAGAGACTTAAAACGGCAGAAAATAAATTCGAAGAAATAAAGAAAAAATATTCAAATGAAGAGTAATTGAGATGTGTAAAACTCCATTTCAAGCATGGGATTTTAAAAATAAAGACACGTCCATTTTCTTCTTTAATCGTGAAAAATGGGGTCAACTCTATTTTTTAACAAGAAGCAAAGAAAGCAAGAAGATGAGTAATTAGGAAATTGCATTGAGAAAATTAGATTTGCCATAATGTTAAGTATTTCTACTTATCCACTTGACAAGTTTTCTTAACAGGAGTAAAATGATTACAAAATAATATGGCTAAAGATTTATATAGAAAATTAAAAGCGCTTCGCGAGCAATATAAATTTTCTCAGGAATATATTGCAGATAAACTCGGCCTTTCACGGCAAACTTATATGCAGATCGAAAAAGGTGAAAGGGAATTAACTATATCAGAGGCAAAAAGACTTGCCAGTATTTTTGGATTATCTTTAGAAGATTTTATTAAAGATTCAATTTCTGGTCCGCCTAAAGTTGTTCTTGAGGAAGAGAAAATAAAAGAAAAGAAAAATAATATTCGTATTATTGTGCCTCGGGCTAATGTTGAAAAATTTAAGGAAGTTCTGCTTTATGTATTAGATAAGGTTGGCGCTAAACCTAATATTGGAGAAACTGCTATATATAAATTGCTTTATTTTATTGACTTTGATTTTTACGAGAAGTTTGAGGAACAATTAACCGGGGCGAGATACATCAAAAATCATTATGGACCTACACCGGTTGAGTTTAAAAAGATTACCGAAGAAATGGAGAAAAAGGGTGAAATAGAACGAGTCAAGAGCAAATATTTTCAGTATGACCAGAAAAAGTATCTGCCTCGTCGCGAGCCAGATTTAAGCAAGTTGTCGGCGCGAGAGATAAAACATATCGATGAAGTCCTTGCCCGTCTTGCTGATAAAAACGCTCAAGAATTAACAAAGTATTCTCACAGCGATGTGCCTTGGCGTGTTCATAAAGATGGCGACATTATTAGTTATGAGAGCGTATTTTACCGCGACCAAGAACACTCAGTAAGAAATTACGAAGATGAACTTTAATGAAACTAATGAATTTACAAAGAATTTCAAACGGTTATCAAAAAAATATAAATCATTGCCGGATGACCTGTTGGAATTCAAAAAAGTGGTTTCAGAATCTCCTCTTGGAAGCGGAAAGCATTTTGTAATTTTATACAGCCAAGAAAAACTAAAAATAGTAAAGGCGCGCTTCTTCTGTAGATATTTAAGAGGCGCGTCTTTGCGTATCATTTACACATATAGGCAGAATGAAGAAATGATTGATTTTATTGAAGTATATTTTAAAGGCGAACAGGTAAACGAGAATAAAGCGCTTATCAACGAATATCTGCGTCAATTAAATAAAAAATAGAACTGTGGTTAAAATAAAACAACCAAAATCAAAATTCAACAATCAAAACTGGCCAACAAAAAAATTAGGAGAATAAATTTATGAAAAAAGTTGAAGAATTAATTAAAAAATGTTAATTAAGATTAAGGTTTTTCCTAATTCAAAAAAGGAAGAAATTATTAGAAAATCAGAGGATAGTTTTGAGGTCAAAGTAAGAGAGAAGCCAAAAATGGGTATGGCAAACAGGAGAGTGGTAAAAACCCTCGCTTCTTATTTTAAAACCCCGGAAGCAAAAATAAGGTTAGTAAAGGGTGCAAAACAAAGAAACAAAATTTTTGAGATTAAAATTTAAAAACCTAAACTGTGAAAAACATTCTAATATTCTTGAGAATGTTGGAATGTTGAGTAAGTTATGTTAAACTAAAGGATATGAAAACAACCAAACAACTTGAAAGGTATTTTAAAGGAGCGGCTAATCATCGACGATTAGAGATTTTATTTTTGGTTGCTGAAAATGAGGGAATATCTTTAGAAGAAATAGCAGAAACTTTAAATTGTAATCTTAAGACGGTTTCCGAGCACACAAGAAGACTGCTTCAAGCGGGTCTATTGAACAAAAAATATCGAGGCCGATTAGTAGAGCATTCATTATCGCCTTATGGTAAGATGTTTATTGAATTCTCAAAGAAATTCTAATATTCTTGAGAATGTGAGAATATCATAAATCTTGAATTCAAAGTCAAAAATTAATTAAAATAAAATTTAGGTCGGGAAAAATGAAAAATAAGCTATATTTATATTAATTTTAATAAAAAACGGTCGGAATGACTATGAGAACTTTTAGTTTTATAGATGCCTCTAATCTTTTTTATGGTGGTGAAAAAAGTTTAGGCTGGAAGATAGATTATCAGAAGCTTTTAAAATATCTTAAAGATAAATATCAAATATCTAAGGCCTTTTATTTTGGTGGTGTTGAGATATACGATTTCAAATATAATTATTTAGATAATAATACTGTTCCCATTGATAAATTAGAAAAATATTTAGTTGATTTAATAAATCAGAAAGGATATAAGTTAAATGAAGCTGAATTACTGCTCATTAGTCGTCATTTACAAAAGACAAGATTTTATTTAAATCTTAAGAAATTTGGTTACGAGCTAAAATTAAAGCCCGTTAAATTATATGAACAAGAGGACGGAACGACAAAAAGAAAAGCTAACTGTGATGTTGAGATGGCTTTTTATTTAATGAAAGAAAAAGATAATTTTGATAGAGTTATTATTCTATCCGGCGATGGAGATTTCCTCCCGGTTTTAAAATATTTAAGAGAATTAGGAAAAGAAATAATAATTTTAGCACGAGGGCCAAGAACAGCTAAAGAAATAAGGCAATTTGCCAGTAGTAATTTTAGGGATTTTGAGTATTTAAAATATAGATTACAAATGGAGGAAAAATAAATAAAATGAGGGGCACTCATATAGAATACCCCTCACGTTTAGTGATTATATTATACACCCAGTAATTTCTTTGTCAAGTCTATTTTATAAAAACTCGAAAAACTAATTGAAAATAAAATTATAATTCAAAACTTCAAGAACTTTTAGCTAGTGTTTTAAATAAATTCTTTAAAAACTAATAAGTAAAATAAGGTATATGCCAAAACGTAAAGATTCATTATTAGAGATAATTTTAGATACCATAGAACAACTGCTTCCGTTATATGTTATTTATTTATTTGCGTTATGGTTTACTAATAAAGAGAGTTTTTGGAGAGGGGTGTTTTATGGATTCGTGGTATTAATTGGGTTATTAGTTATTGCAGTTATAGCAAAAAAATTTAGATTAAAACGAGGTGCCAAATGGTTATCTGATAGGGAATTGCTTAATGAGTTAAGGCGGCTGACTCCTGATGAATTTGAAAGATATATCGCAGATTTGTTCTCTAAATTAGGTTATCAAACCAATGTTAGCGGAGGTCCTTATGATCAAGGCGTTGATATTATTGCAGAAAAGAATGGTATTAAACATTATATTCAGTGTAAAAAGTTTATTACTCGAGAAGTAGGAGTTGGGGCGGTGAGAGATTTTTACGGGGCTTTAGCTGATCATTTAGCTAATAGTAAGGGATATTTTATTACTACCAATAAATTTACTTTAGAGGCAGAAAAGTTTGCTGAAGATAAACCTATTGAACTCATTGATGGCTTTAAATTAATACAATATATTAGATTAGCAAAGAAAGAAGCAGAAAAAATAAACACCACTACAAAAATTTGTCCTCAATGTGGCGGTAAACTTGTTGTTAGAAACGGTAAATATGGCC
>JAQVET010000058.1 GCA_028697615.1 Minisyncoccota bacterium | reverse complement strand
TTTACCCAATATTCTGTTTCTTGCCTTGGAATAAAAACTCTTTGAGATAGGTTAACTTTAATATTTAAAAAATCAATATAATCCAAATTAAATTCTATAGGAGGACCCTTTTTAATCATAAATAAATTTTATGGATATTTATATTTAATATTAAAATAGATTCAATAAAATTAGAAAATAATAAATTAAATTTTACTTTACTCTTTGAACATATTTGTGTTCTTGGGTATTAATTTGTATTATATCTCCTTTATTTATAAACATCGGAACTTTAACCTTCGCTCCTGTTTCAATTTTAACTATTTTTGTACCACCTTGGGCAGTATCACCTTTAAAATTTGGTTCAGCTTCAATAACCTTAAACTCCATCTTAATCGGAAGCTGTATATTTATTATTTCATCTTGAAAAATTATGGCGTCAACTTCAACCCCTGGTTTTAAATAATTTTTTGCCTCGTCAACCACTTCTTCTTTAAGATTAAATCTATTTCGAGGATTATCAATCTCCGAAAAAACATATTCACCTCTGTGGCTATAAATAAATTTTATTTTTCTTTTTTCAAGTTCAGTCTCTTCAAATTCATCATTTTGACGAAATGTCCGCGAAATAATAGCACCAGTTTTTAAATTTTTAATTTTTGCTTGAACCACAGGTTTGCCTCTATGGAGTTTTAAAAAATTATATTCCAAAACTTCGTATGGATGCCCTTCCATAATAAAAACTACCCCTTTTTTTAAATCAGTATATTTTAACATATTATTTTATATCTTCCTTTTTAAAAACATCTGGTAAATAAATATAGCCCTTATCCATATTATCAATAAGAATTTCCTCCAACTTTTCACCATCACCTACATAACTTTTAAAAATTTCATTCCAAAGTGCTTCTTGTTGATGATAGAGATATTTCTCAAAAACAGAGGTTCCTTTAGAAAAAGAAATTACATTATCGATAAGGTCAAAAGAAATAAGAACTTCACCATTATTTTCTGGAAAATAATCTCCAACAAAATCTAATTCCTCAAAAAAAATTATCTCATCACATATATTTTTATTCTTCTTCGCAAAATCAAAAATTAATCTCTCAGCATTCTCCCAATGAAGCGCTTCAGGGTTAACATGTGGTTCAAATAATCGAGGATCATTTGGATCATCTTTTGCCAGATATCTTTGAATAATTTGCCAATATTTACCAGTTCCATGATATCTTAATGGATATCCAATGATCTCTCCTTTAAGTGCACTGATAATATTTTCTCCAAAATTTGGAAAATTTTGATATCTTTTGAAAAGCTTCGAATAAAATTGTATCTCAAAAAGATAATGCAACAATAAAGTGAAAACCTCAAATTTATTTATATTTTCTGTGGGAATAATAAAAATTATTCCAAATTCTTTTAAGTGAGAAATATTATGTAGTTTATGTCCGACAAATTTTCTACCAACTTTTTCCCATTTTTTAGGAAGAATTACTATTTTAATTTCCCTTTCTTCAAAATCTTCTTTTTGAAGATGATTATATGGTCTAAAAAAAACATTATTAAGCCACAGTGAATCCTCCGCAAAGCGCAGAGCACAAACAAGCTCGGTTATATCTTCTTTTTGAAACATTTCTTCCACATTTTTATATCCCAGAATATTTAAAATATTTTGTGGTGGATTCTTAAAAAATAAATCTCTCATCTTCTTATCCGAAATAAAAAAACCTTTTGGTTTTCCAGAAATATCTTGTGCTGCTTCAATTAACTGTTCTAAAGTAAATTTTTTATCAAAAATATCATTGCACCTGGAAACTTTTTTCTGCAAACCATTAAAAACGTCTTTTGCTAAGATATTCGATGAAAGATTCATTTTTTGAAGTCTGTCTTTTATTTTTTCTTCATTTATTTTTACAAGATCCCTAAGTACATCTTTTTTATTAGTAAGGCCTTCAAGTTCTGTTTGTAAATTATAAATTACATTTTCCGGCGTCCTTAGTATTTTGGCAATTTTTTGATATGGCTGCATATAATTAATTTATTAAAAAATATTATAAAATAATTTCTAAAATATTGCTATTAAAATTTACATTTTTTTTGGAAGTGATATTCCTAAAATTCTCATACAATTTTCAAAAACAATTTTAGTAGATAAAACCAGGGCAAGTCTTGCTTCTGTTAATTTTTTATCTTTTACTTGAAGTTTATTACTATTTAATTGCAATACCCTACAATCACGATAGAATTGATTAAATACTTCAGCTAATTTTTTTCCATATTCACAAAGTCGTTGAAGCTGATAATCTCTTGCTACGTCATCAATAATTTCTGGAAATTTAACTAATTCTCGAATAAGATTTAACTCTGAATTATGTGTAAGTAACTTGTAATTTATATTTTTATATTCAATTTTTTTAATTTTAGATTTTGCTAAGATACTGTGTATCCGAGCATATGCATATTGAATATAATAAACTGGATTTTTTTCGCTTTGTTTTTTTGCAAGATTCAAATCAAATTCCATTTGGGTTGAAAGAGATTTAGACAAGTAAAAATATCTTGCGACATCTATTCCTACTTCTTTTATTAAATCTTCAAGTAAAATTAGATTTCCTTTTCTTTTTGATAATTTTTCTCCTCCGGCAAGAGAAACCATCTGAGCAATAAAAATATTGAATTCTCCTTTAAAATTTAAAATTTTCATTGCTGCTTCCATTCTTTTAATATGTCCTTGATGATCTGCGCCCCAAATATCAATTATCTTTTTAAATCCTCTTTTAATTTTATCATTGTGATAAGTGATATCTGACAAAAAATAAGAAGGACTTCCATCGCTTCTTATTAAAACCTCGTCTTTGAAATCGCCAAATTTAGATGTTTTAAGCCAAATAGCACCATCTTTCTGATAAGTTAAATTTTTCTTTCCTAAAAAAGAAACCATTTTTTGAATTTTATTTTCTTTAAATAAATTTTCTTCCTCAAACCAAATATCAAATTTAATTTTAAGTTCTTTTTCAATAAATTTTTGATTTTCTTTTTGGATTTCCTTTGCAAGAATAAAACCAGCTTCATTTTCAGTTTTAATTTTTTTTAATTTCGGATTTATTCTCTTAATTATTTCTTTAAGCCTTTGTGTTTCATACGAAGTTCCTTTACCAAGAGCAGTTTTTCCAAGCTCTTTTATTTGGCAACTTACTTTACTATTATTAATATAATACTCTCTTGTCACATCAAAACCAACATATTCTAAAAGATTGGCCAGAGAATCTCCAAAAAATGCCCCTCTCCCATTTCCTATATGGAGAGGTCCTGTAGGATTTGCTGAAATAAATTCGATACTAATCTTTTTTCTTTTGCCTAAATTTAATCTTCCAAAATTTTCTTTCTTTTCTAGAATTCCTTTGATTTGTTTTTGAAGAAAATCTTCCTTAATATAAAAATTTAAAAATCCAGGTGAAACTAATTCTACTTTATTAATAAATGAAGGTAAATTTTTATCAATTTTTGATTTAATATCTTTTGCTATGTTAAACGGAAAGAAAATAGAATAATCCCCATATTCTCTTTGGGGAGGATAATTAATAGAAAATTCAACATCAGGGGGAGCATATTGAAAAATAATTTTTTTTATTTTTTTTTGAATCATAAATTAGTTTAAATAAAAAGAAATTTTAATTATACGGAGGCTTTGTTAATTTCCTCATCAAGCGCGGTTACAGATATTTTTTAATGATTTTCTTTGCTTGCTCCGGATTTATTTTTCCTTTTGTTTCTCTCATTACTTGACCAATTAAAAATTGAATAGAATTTTCTTTTCCCTTTTTATAGTCATCAACTGCTTTTTGATTTTCTTTAATAATTTTTGACACAATAGTTTCAATTTCTTTTTCATCTGAAATCTGTTTCAACCCGCCTTCATCGATAATATGCGAAGGATCGACTCCAGTTTTTACCATTTTTACTAATGTATCTTTTGCTACACGAGAGGAAATTTCTCCTTTATATAACATTATTACCATCTCAGCAAAATTTTCTGGTGTCATTTTAATATCTTGAAAACTTAACTTTTCTTTTTCCATTAATCCTAAAAGATCTGTAATTAAATAATTTACTCCAATTTTAAGTAGAAAAAATTTATAATCAGCTGGTATTCTTTCATCATTAATCCAAAGTTGAATCTCCTCAACAACTCCTTCAAAATAATCTGCTAATTCTTTATTTTTTACTAAAATATCAACATCTTTTTCAGGAATTTGATATTCTTTTATAAATCTTTCTCTTTTTTCTAAAGGGAGTTCTGGAATTTCTGATTTGATTTTTTGGAGATTTATTTCGGTTTTTATTTGCCTGTCACGATTTGTTTTTGTTTTTTTTATTTTAATTATTGGCAAATCTGGTTCAGGAAAATATCTATAATCGTGAGCCTGCTCTTTTTCTCTCTGACTTATGGTTATACCTTTTATATCATTCCATCCCCGAGTTTCTTGAACTATTTTTCCACTCTTTTTTAAAATATTGGTTTGCCTTTTAATTTCATAATCAATC
>JAQVET010000004.1:19872-21023 GCA_028697615.1 Minisyncoccota bacterium | reverse complement strand
GTATATCTGCTTTTATGCTATAGCGTATACCGGCTTCTACATTGCCGTGGCGTTAATTGGCGTTTTTGTAATATGAAAATAAAAGCAATTGCTCTTTTATCAGGTGGGCTTGATTCAATACTCGCAGCAAAAATTGTTAAAGATCAGGGAATCGATGTTTTTGGTATTTGTTTTAAAAGTTATTTTTTTAATCCAGAAAAAATTGCCAGGTTACAGGCAAAAGAGATTGCCATTCCCTTAAAGGTTATTGATATTTCGCGAGCCCAGTTTAATATTGTAAAAAATCCAAAATATGGGTGGGGGAAACACATAAATCCTTGTATTGATTGTCATATTTTAATGCTTAAAAAGGCAAAAGATTTGATGCAAAAGGAAAATTTTAATTTTATTATTACTGGCGAAGTAGCTGGTCAAAGGCCAATGAGCCAAAGAAAAACAATTTTAAAACTAATTGAAAAAGAGGCAGGACTTGAGGGGTTGATTTTAAGGCCGCTCTCGGCAAAACTTTTGGAAAAAACTATTCCAGAAAAAATGGGATGGATAAAAAGAAATAAACTTTTTTCTATATCTGGTCGTTCTCGAAAAAAACAATTAATTTTGGCAAAAAAATTTAAAATTAAAAGTTATACAACTCCTGCGGGCGGATGTCTTTTAACTGATCCACAATTTTCAGAAAGATTAAAAAATTTAATCAAAAAACATCCAGAAGCAAAAACAAAAAAGGAAGTAGAAATTTTAAAATTGGGTAGGCATTTTGGGGAAAATAATACTCTAATTATAATTGGCAGAAACAAAGAAGAAAATAGTAATTTAATAAAAAATATTTTAAAAGGAGACATTATTTTAGAGATGAGAGATATTCCTGGCCCAACTTGTCTTATTCGTTATTTACCTGAAAATTATAATATTCAAAATAAAATTATAAAAAAAGCAAAAAAACTTATTGAGATGTATTCAAAAAAATTAAATAAACACACTCCCGTTTTTTACTTGAATAAAATTTAATAAATTGTTATAATAAAGTTAGGGGGTTTTTCTATTTAATTATGATTAATCAATCATATCAAAGGGCAATTGTTTCTGAAAAGGCAATAATCGGGATTGTAATTTTTTTAATTATTATTGGAGTAGTTAATCTTATTTTAGGTGGT
>JAQVET010000004.1:0-19772 GCA_028697615.1 Minisyncoccota bacterium | reverse complement strand
CCAGTATCAAATCAGACAGTTCAAATTCCCCTGCGTAATATTTCCAGGTTAGATTATAGTGATGCAAAACAAAAATATCCAGTAATCGTCAATCAAATTATTAGTGAAATTCCAGACGAAGTAGTATCTGGAGAGGCACAAAAATGGAATAATTGGAAGAGAAGTACAAATAACACACTAGATTTAATTTTAAAAAATTGGGATAACCTCAATAATAATCAAAAAAATTATTTTATAGCACAAGGAGTAGATAATAATGGAAAATGGGAGAATTATAAAAGAAGTTCTCTTTGTTGCGTTTTGTTGCCGCCGTGGTATTGCTCTAAAGAGGGAGAAGGACAAATTTGCTTTTCTTTTCCATGGAAAGCAACTTATCAGAAGGGAACATTGACATTGGATATTTATTATAATTATCAACCAGAAGAGTGTGTAGATCTTTTAGTTGAAGGAGGTACAAAACAAAAATGTTGCTGTCAGATGTGTGACAGGGAAGAGGATTGTTCTATATTTTCACCAGATGAACAAAATTTTGTTTGGTATTTTTATCTTAAAGATCCAGGAAAAACAAAAGATAGTCTTCTTAAAATGGGAAATTTAAAAACAAGTTCAACATATTATACAATTAATGAAGATAAAGATAATGAGGGTAAATTATTAGGACTTTATATTTTTCCTAAATAAATATACAATTTTTAATTTATAATTTACAATTTTTAATAAATCTATGGATATTATTTGGCATGGACATTCTTTTTTTGAAATAGGAGTTAAATCTCCAAACGATTCTAATCAAAAAATTAAAATAGTAATCGACCCCTTTGATAAAAATATTGGGATTTACCCAAAGCGTGTATTGGCTGATATTTTACTTATTTCTCATTATCATTATGACCATTCAAATAAGGATGCTGTTAAAGGAGATTATTTTATTATAGACCAGCCGGGTCAATATGAGGTAAAAAATATAATGATAAAAGGTGTAAATTCTTTTCACGATAATAAATTGGGACAGGAGAGGGGGTTAAATGTTTTTTATATTATTCAGGCAGAAGATATAAAGATTTGTCATTTGGGAGATTTTGGACAATCAGAATTTTCAACAGAACAAAAAAAAGAATTAATAGATATAGACATTCTTATGTTGCCTGTTGGAGGAGTGTTTACTATTTCTGGAGAGAAAGCTGCAAAATTAGTTTTTGAAATCGAACCAAAAATTGTTATTCCAATGCATTATAAAATTCCAGGATTAAATCTTAAAATAAATGACGAAAAAGAATTTTTATCACGAATCGAGATAGAACCTAAAAATGTAGATAAATTAAAGATTAGAAAATCAGACCTTCCTAAAGATAAAATTGAAGTATATATTTTAAAACCGCAGTAATAATTTATATGGATAAAATTAAGAATTCAGATAAAAAAAATAAAATGATTATAGTTTGGTCCATAACGATAGTAATAGTTATTGCAATACTTATTTTATGGTATTTTCAAAATAAGATTATTTTTTCAGAAGTTGGAAATACTCAAACATCAAACAAACAATCTCAAAAAGTAAATGAATTTAAAGAGAATACTCAAGAAATGAAAGAAATTTTGTCAGATTTTTCATTTTCTATGAGAGATGTTAATAATGATACACAATCAAAAATAGATTTACTTATTGATTTAAGTCAAAAGTATCAAAATGAGCAAATTTCCAAAGAAGAATTTGAACTGGAACTTAAAAAATATGGTTTCACAGATGAAGAAATTAAGCAAATTGAAAATGAACTGGAAGATTCAAATAGTAATAAATGAAATTTATTTTAAAAAAGAATTTTTTATTTAAAATATGGAAGAAGATAATATTAAAGATAATAATCAAAGTGAACATTTAATTGAGAGAGATATTAACAGTGAACTTAAAGAATCATATATTGATTATGCGATGAGTGTAATTGTTTCACGTGCTCTTCCAGATGTTCGAGATGGTTTAAAACCAGTGCATCGAAGGATTCTTTATACAATGTATGAAGATAAAATTTTCCATAGTGGAAAATTTAGAAAATCGGCAACAGTAGTAGGTAGTTGTCTGGGCAGGTATCATCCTCATGGCGATGTAGCAGTTTATGATAGTTTGGTTAGAATGGCTCAAGATTTTTCATTAAGATATCCATTGATTGAAGGACAAGGTAATTTTGGTTCCATTGATGGAGATCCTCCAGCAGCGATGCGCTACAGTGAAGTTCGTTTATCTGAAATTGCTGGCGAAATGCTTAAAGATATTGAAAAAGATACAGTTGATTTTATTCCTAATTTTGATAATACAAGAAAAGAACCAACAGTTTTGCCTTCGCTGCTTCCTCAACTTTTAATAAACGGATCTATTGGTATTGCTGTGGGGACAGCAACCAGTATCCCCCCGCATAATTTAAAAGAAGTATGCGAAGCAATTTTGTATTTTCTTGATAATCCAGAAGCAAAAACAAGTGATCTTTTGCAATTTATTAAAGGGCCTGATTTTCCCACAGGTGGTATTGTTCTTAATAAAAATGAGTTAAAAGAAATTTATTCCCAAGGTAGGGGATTAATTAAAATAAGAGCTAAGGCAGAGATTGTTGAAAAAAAAGAGAATCTCTTTAATATTATTATTACAGAAATTCCATATAATACACTTAAATCTACATTACTTGAGAAAATAGCCGAACTTGCAAAAAATAAAAAAATTGATGGAATAAGAAATATTAGAGATGAATCTGATAGAAGGGGATTGAGGGTTGTTATTGAACTTAAAAAAGATGTTAATCCCCAAAAGGTACTAAATAAACTATATAAATTTACAGATCTGCAAAAAACTTTTGGTTTAAATATGGTTGCTCTTGTGGATGGTATTCAGCCACGAACATTATCATTGAAAGATGTTTTGGTTGAATTTATTAATCATCGCAAGGAAGTTATAAGACGAAGGACCCAGTTTGATATCCAAAAAATAAAGGAAAGATTGCATATCCTTGAAGGTTTAGCTCTAGCGCTGGAAAATATTGATGAAATTATTAAAATAATTAAAAAATCAAAAGATAGAAATGATGCTAAAATAAATTTAATGAAAAAATTTAAATTTAGCGAAATTCAGGCAAATGCGATTTTGGAAATTAAACTTCAAACTCTTGCCCGAATGGAAAGAGAAAGTATTGAAAAGGAATACAAAGAAAAGAAAAAAATCCTCCAAGGCCTTATTGATATTTTAGAAAAGCCAGAAGGTATTATTAATATCATTAAAGAAGAAACGCAATATATCAGAGATAAATATCAAGATGAAAGAAAAACCCAAATTTTAAACGAGAGTAGTTCTAAAGAAAATATTGAAAAAGAATCACTTATTCCTGAAGAAGAAAATATTTTAATTTTAACTGAAGGAGGTTATATTAAAAGGATGAATCCCAAATTATTAAGATCTCAAAAAAGAGGAGGAAAGGGGATGTTGGCGTCTGCTGTAAGAAAAGACGATCAAATCTCTTTATTTCTTAATATATTTTCTAATAGTCGTTTATTATTTTTTACTAATTTTGGTAAAGTGTTTAGTTTAGAAGCTTATGAAATTCCTGAATCTGATAGGTATACGTTGGGGAGGGGGATTTTAAATTTTCTTGAACTTGAAAGAGGTGAAAAAATAACAGGTATTACTGAGCTTAATGTGAATAGAAAAAAACAGCCATTCCTTGTTTTTCTTACAAAACAGGGTATTATAAAAAAAGTTGCCATAGATAGATTTGAAAATGTTAGAAGGACTGGTATGAAGGCTATTAATCTTCAAAATAACGATGAACTTTTATTTATTAAAAGCGTTAATAAAGGAGATGAAATTGTCATTTTATCAAATAAGGGGCTTTTAATAAGATTTAAAGAAAAAAATGTTCGTGAAATGGGCAGAAATGCTAGTGGCGTAAGAGCGATGAGATTGAAAGAAGGAGAATTCATTACAGGACTTGAAATTATTAATAAACAAGAAGAAAATGCAAATTACTTTTTAGTTATTAGTGATAATGGCTTTGGCAAGAGGGTAAAAATAGATAGTTTTAAGGTTCAAACAAGAGGAGGAAGAGGAATTATTTCAATGAAAACCAATAAAAAAATAGGACAATCAATAGCACTTAAGAAAATTTTTCCAGAAAATGAGGAAATTATCGTTGTAACCCAAAAAGGAAAAAGTATTAGAACGAAGATTAAAAGTATCCCGATACTGGGACGATCTGCTCAAGGTGTAAGGATTATAAAATTAAATCCTCTTGACAAAATTAAATCTTTAGTGTTATTATAGTATTATAATAAGGAAAAAATTTTATGGTTGTTTTTTCAAAAGGAACAGGCGGGTTTTTAAACCCTGAAGAAATAGTAAATGAGTTTGGACTTAAAAATGGAATGAGCGTGGCGGATTTTGGTTGCGGTCATGGGTATTTTGCTTTTCCTATCGCTAAAAGAATTCAACCAGATGGTCAAGTTATTGCTCTTGATATTTTAGAGAGCGCACTTGATTCTATAGAATCAAGAAAAAAATTAGAAGGACTTTTTAATATAGTTACAAAAAGGTGTGATCTTGAGAGAGACAATGGATCTGGTCTTAAAGACGAGTCTCAAGATTTAGTGCTGGTGGCAAATCTTCTTTTTCAAGTAGATAATGAAGAAAATATTATTAAAGAAGCAAAAAGAATTTTAAAACCAGGGGGCACTCTTATAATTATCGATTGGCTGGAAAATAGTAATGTTGGACCAGTGGGTAGAAGAGTACCAAAAGAAGTTGCAAGAAATTTAGCAGAAAAATTTGGATTTTCTTTTGAAAAAGAAATTAAAACAGGTGATTACCATTATGGACTTATTTTTAAAAAATAGTTTTTTGGGATTTATTATTTTTTTAATTATTTTTTTGAGTTTTAGTTTTATACCGGTATTTGCTCAAGAGACAGAACAATCTTCCAATGTAGGAACAATTCGCATTGACCTTTCAAATCCTATTAATGCAAATACTATTGAAGAGGTTTTAGAAAATATCGCCAGTGCTATATGGAGAATAGTAACACCTCTTTCTGCAATAATGCTTATTTGGGCTGGAATTCAATATATGACTGCACAGGGACAGCCAGATAAAATTAATCAAGCAAAAAATAGTTTAAAATACGCAATCATTGGTATAATAGTTGCGCTTATTGCAGGAAGTATAGATGCTTTGATTTTGGCGATACTTGGTTAAAAATAAAAATTAAATATAAAGGTCGTGTATATTTTATTTTAAAGGTTTAAATAAATAATATAAAATAATATAAATTTATGAGAAAAGAAAAGATTTTAGTTTGTGTTTTAATGTTTTCCTTAATGACAATTTTATTGGGTCAGGTAGCATCAGCACAATGGTTCACTACACCTCCTGTAGCAACTAACGTTAAAAATACAACGAACGTGCAAAAGCTTATGAACAATATCAGGAATATTGTTTTTGGTGTTTGTATGTTTATTGCAATAGTTATGCTTATCTGGGCTGGCGTTGGTTTTATGACTGCCTCTGGTGATCCGAATAAAATTGCTTCCGCTCGTTCTAAATTAATGTATGGGCTGATTGGCGTTGCTGTTGCTGTTGCAGCTGCAGGATTGATACAGCTTGTAAAAAATTTACTCGGTGCTGCTAGTTAAATAAAAACATCAGGATATCTTTAAGAAAATTGATAAAATTAAAGAGAGCTCAAAGCTCTCTTTAATTTTTATTGATAAATTTGTTATAATAATATAATTAATTAAAAATCTTTATGAAAAATGAAATTCTTTCTGATTTAAACACTGAGCAAAAAGAAGCAGTTCTTTATACAGATGGTCCACTTTTAATTGTTGCTGGTGCTGGCACTGGTAAAACAACCGTTATTACAAGAAAGGTTGCTTATTTAATTCACAAAAAAAATATTCAACCAGAAGATATATTGGCTGTAACTTTTACAGAAAGAGCGGCAAGTGAGATGGAGGAGAGAGTAGAATCGCTTTTGCCTTATGGTTTTGTCGATCTTTGGGTTTCAACATTTCATTCTTTTTGTGAAAGAATTTTGAAAGAATACGGTCTTGATATAGGGATTTCCAATGATTTTAAGGTTTTAGATACAACTGCTTGCTGGCTTCTTGTAAGACAAAATTTTAATAGGTTTAATTTAAAATATTATAGGCCACTGGGCAGTCCAACAAGGTTTATTTATGCCCTTATTAATCATTTTTCTCGCTGTAAAGACGAGGGAATTTTTCCAGAGGATTATTTAAAATATGCTGATGATTTAAAATTTAATTTTGAAGATTATAAGAAAAAAAATAATGAAATGGAGGATGAATTAGAAAGAATAAAAGAAATTGCTCAGGCTTATCATGAATATCAAAAACTTCTTCTTGAAAACAACTCTCTTGATTTTGGAGATCTTATTAATTATTGTTTAAAGTTATTTCAAACACGTCCTTTAATTTTAAAAAAATATCAGGAAAAATTTAAATATATTTTAGTTGATGAGTTTCAGGATACCAATTGGGCACAATACGAACTTGTAAAGCTTTTAGCTTCTCCAAAAAATAATCTCACAGTTTGCGCAGATGATGACCAATCAATTTTTCAATTTCGAGGTGCTTCGTTTAATAATGTTTTGCAATTCAAAAAAGATTTTCCAAAGGCAAAAGAAGTAGTTTTGGTTAAAAATTATCGTTCCTGTCAGGAAATTTTAGATTTATCATATAAATTTATTCAACTAAATAATCCTAACCGTCTTGAGTATCAATTAAATCAGGTACAACAGTTAAAAGAAAATGCCCAAAAAAAAGGCGTTGATTTAAATCTGTTTAAAAAAATAGATAAAAAATTGCTCTCTCAAGTAGAAGAAAAAGCGATTATTGAGCTTTTACATTTTAATACACACCACGAAGAGATAGATGGCGTGATTAATAAAATTATTAATCTTCTTAAGGAAGATAAAGATTCTACTTTTAATGACTTTGCTATTTTAACAAGAACAAATGAAACAGCAAATAGTTTTTCTCGAGCAATGGAGAAGTTTAATCTGCCTTATCATTTTGTGGCGTCGCAGGGTCTTTATTCAAAACCAGTTATTTTAGATATTATATCTTATTTTAAACTTTTAGATAATTATCACGAAGATTCAGCAATGTATAGAATTTTAAATTTGCCATTTTTAAATGTTGATTATAATGATATTGTAGAAATTACAAATTATAGTTATAAAAAATCACAATCTACTTTTGAAACGCTTCAGCAGTTATCTTTGGTTCCCAATATTTCTCAAAATACAATCCAAAAAATTAATTTTCTCTTAAGTTTAATTAAAAAACATACTATTTATGCTAAAGAGAAAAATGTTAGCGAGTTATTTTTAGATTTTCTTCAATCATCTGGATATCTTAAATATCTAACTAAAAAGGACACTCCAAAAAATCGTGAAAGTCTTGATTTAATTAATCAATTTTATGATAAGATTAAAGAATTTGAAGAATCTCAAATTGAAGCAAGGTTAAAAAATTTTATGGAAATGCTTAATCTGGAATTGGAAGCAGGTGAAGAAGGATCGTTGAAATTTGATCCAGAGATTGGTCCTGATATGATAAAAATTATGACTATTCATTCAGCAAAGGGTCTTGAATTTAAATATGTTTTTTTACCATCGCTGGTTGATAAGAGATTTCCAACTATTTCAAAAAGAGATCCAATTGAAATTCCAGAACCGCTTATTAAAGAAGTGATTCCATCGGGTGATATTCACCTTCAAGAGGAAAGACGACTTTTTTATGTTGCCCTGACACGGGCCAAGAAAGGACTTTTTTTAAGTTTTGCTGATAATTATGGAGGCACAAGAAACAAAAAACCATCTCGTTTTTTATTTGAACTTGGAATTTTACACAATGAAATTAAAGGATCATCAGCAAAAGATTTGAAAGATAAAATTTTAACCGATACTATACTTTTAAAAAATTCGGAAGAATTAAATAAAAATAAAGTCCTGATATCAAAACTTCCTTCGCATATTTCATTTACACAGATTGCAGCTTTTAATAAATGTCCTTTGCAATATAAATTTGCCCATATTTTAAAAATTCAAGTAAAAGGAAATGCATCCTTTAGTTATGGAAAAACAATGCATAACAGTCTCTTTGATTTTGTCAGGTTGTGGCTTAAAAAGCAAAAAGAGCCACAATATATACAAAAAGATTTTTTTAATAAAAGTAAAAAAGAAAATATTAAAAGTAAAACCACACCTTTAACCTTTGATGATTTAATTGAAATTTATAAACGTAATTGGATTGATGATTGGTATGAAAGCAAACAAAGAGAGCAGGAGTACTTTAATACAGGAAAAGATGCGCTTAAAAAATTTTATAATATTTTTTCTCAAAATCCACCTGAAGTCGCCATAGTTAATGGTGAATTTGCCCTTGAACAAAAATTCAATATAAAAATAGGCAATCATCTTTTAATTGGGCAAATAGATAGGATTGATATTTTAGAAAAAGGTAAAAAAAATAAAGTTGAAATTATTGATTATAAAACAGGCCAGGCACCAAAAAATTTAATGCCGGAAGATAAAAAACAACTTCTTATATATCAAATAGCCGCTGAGGAAGTATTAAATTTTGAGCCAGTTCGTTTGACATACTATTATTTAGATAGTGCAACGACCTTTTCTTTTATAGGTAGTGACAAAGAGAAGGAAGGTTTAAAAAAAGAAATTGAAGAAGTTGCCCAAAAAATTAAAAGAAGTAATTTTGCTCCAACACCTGGTTGGCATTGTAAATTTTGTGATTTTAAAAATATTTGCGAATTCAAGGTTGGAGAATAGAGTGTTATTTAAACTTAAATAAATTAAAAAAATATGATAAATCAAATAGTTGAAATTCATACAGATGGTGGTTCTTTGGGAAATCCTGGTCCTTCTGCTATTGGAGTTGTAATTAAAAAACCCGATGGTGAAATTAAAAAATATTCTCAAAAAATTGGCAAGGCTACTAATAATGAAGCGGAATACAGGGCAGTAATTTTTGCATTAGAAAAAGCGAAGCTTATTTTTGGTAAAGATAAAATTAAACAAATGCAATTTAATTTTTATTTAGATAGTAAGCTCGTTGTTTCTCAACTTAACGGAGAATATAAAATTTTAGAAAAGAATCTTCAGGAACTTTTTTGTCATATCTGGAACTTGAAAATTGATTTTGAAAATGTTAAATTTTACTATATTCCCAGAGAGGAAAATAAAGAGGCAGATATGTTGGTTAAAAAAGAACTTAAATCTTAGTAAATTTTTTAAATGCCGCCATCGTCTAGTGGTTAGGACATGGGGCTTTCAATCCCAAAACGGGGGTTCGATTCCCCCTGGCGGCGCATAACAAAAATAAATAATAATAAAAGATAATTTTTAGTTTCTCAATATTTATTCTAAATGTATTTTTTGAGAAAATTTTTTGAGATTTTCTTTTAATTCAGAATAATTTTTAAGCTCTGGATCTTTTTCTAAAATTTTTTGTGCCTCTTTTTTAACTTCTTCAAGTAGAGATATATCATCAAGTGAAGCCATTAAAAAATCAGGCAATCCCCACTGTCTTTCTCCAAGAAAGTCACCTGGTCCTCTTATTTTTAAATCTTTTTCCGCAAGTTCAAAAGAATTTTTTGCTTTTTCAATAGCTTTCAGTCTTCTCCAGGTTATTTTTGAAGGTGAATCTGTCATTAAAAAACAGTATCCCTCAAATTTTCCTCTTCCTACCCTTCCTCTTAATTGGTAAAGTTGTGCCAGTCCAAATCTTTCTGCCCCTTTTATTACCATAACAGTGGCATTAGGAACGTCAATTCCAACTTCAATAACAGGCGTAGATACTAAAATATCTATTTTCCCTTCTTTAAAATCTTTCATAATTTTTTCTTTTTCCTTGGGTTTCATTTTACCATGAAGCATTCCAACAGAAAAATTTTTAAATTTATTTTTAATTTTTTCATATTCTGATTTAAGCGCACTTACCTCTAATTTTTTAGATTCTTCAATTATTGGGCAAACAATAAATGCCTGCCTGCCAGATTTAATTTCTTTTTCAATAAAATTTAATGTTTCGTTTTCATATATTGGCCCAATAATTTTAGTAGTAATTTTTTTTCTTCCACGAGGTAACTGTCGAATTTGAGAAATATCTAGATCGCCGTAAAATGAAAGAGCTAAACTTCGAGGTATGGGGGTTGCTGTCATAGATAAAAAATGGGGAATTGTTATTTGTTTACTTGCATTATTCGATTTTTGGCAAAGACTTGCCCTTTGTTTAACGCCAAATCTATGTTGTTCATCAATGATAACAAGAGCTAAATTTTTAAAAGTAATTTTTTCTTGAATTAATGAATGCGTTCCGATTAAAAGATTTATTTTTCCTTCTTGAGTTTCATTAATAAGCTCTTGTTTTTTTATTTTATTTTGCCTTGCTTTGTTTTTTTTAATACTTAAAGAAGAGGTGAGAAGGCCTATATTAAAATCGAAATTATTAAAAAGTTTAGATATTTCTTTAAAGTGTTGCTCAGCTAAAATTTCTGTTGGTGCCATTATCGCTACTTGATAACCATTTTCTATTACAAGAAAACTAGCAATTGCTGCAATTACTGTTTTTCCTGAACCAACTTCTCCTTCAAGGAGTCTTGACATAGGTGATTCTTTTGTCAAATCCATCATAATTTCTTTTAGTGCTGTTTTTTGGTCTTGCGTTAATTTAAATGGTATTGATTTTGAAATTTTTTCCATCGAGCTTTTTTTAATTTTAATTTTTGGTGCTTTTTCTTTTTTAAGATTTCTTTTTTCTATTAAAATTTTGAGTTCGAGTAAAAAAAGTTCTTCAAAGACGAGTCTCTTTTTAGCAACTTTCGCCTCTTGTAACGTTTTAGGAAAGTGACAAGAAAATAGTGCTTTATTTCTTGGTGGTAGTTTTTGTGAGACAAGAATTTCTTCTGGAAGAAATTCTTGTATTTTAAAATAATATTTTCTTAAAAGATTCCATAAAATGAAGCGAAGCCAACGAGAAGATACGCCCTTGGTTTCGGGATAAACAGGAACTATACCTTGTGTATGCCATAGAGTTTTATTTTTTATAATTTTTTCGTAAGATGGATTTGATAAAAATGGTCCTGCGTCCGATATATTAAGTTTACCAGCCAAACTTACTTTATCTCCTTTTTTAAGATTTTGAATTAAATATGGTTGATTAAACCATACCACTCTAATTACCCCAGTTGTATCCTTAATTAAGGCTTGGGTAAGTAACATTCTTTTTTTAAAAGTAGTAATATTTTCTATTTTTTGAATTTCTCCTTCAATAGTAATATTATTGCCTATTTGTGCATCTTTTATTTTAATAGGTTTTCCAAAATTTTCATACCTTGATGGTAAATGAAAAAAAAGATCGCCAATTGTGCGAATATTTAATTTTTTGAGACGTTTTAAATATTGAGGCCCTATATTAGAGAAGTTCTCAATAGGTGAATCGAGATTCATAAAATACTAACTTAAAAAAGAAAATACTAATTTAAAAAATAGACGAAGATAGAAAACTTTAACCTTGTTTCTTTTTTGTTATTATACTTTTTTTATAATTTTCTAAATGTTCAAGAACTATACCGGTCCCCTTAGCTACACAAAAGAGAGGGTCTTTCGCAATCATTGTTGGTACACCAATTGCCTTTTCAATATATTTATCTAAATTTTTCATAAGTGCGCCTCCTCCACAAAGAACCATTCCTTTTTCCATAATATCGGCTGATATTTCTGGAGGTGCCTTTTTTAAGACATCTTTAATACTTTGAATAATTTCTTGCAGTTGTGTTTGAATTGCTTCACATATTTCATTAGACGAAATTTCAATTTTTTTTGGCAGACCATTAATAACACTTCTACCTTTAATTTGCATTTTCTTCTCTTCTTTTAATGGAAGGGCAGTTGCGATATTTATTTTAATTCTCTCGGCAGTTTGCTCGCCTATAGAAAGGTTATACTTTCTTTTTATATAATCTTCAATTGCCATATCAATTTTATCTCCACCAACTCTTACTGATTCAGAGGCAACTACTCCGCCAAGTGAGATTATTGCAACCTCGCTGGTTCCTCCTCCGATATCAACAACCATATTACCAGATGATGAGTTAATAGGTATTCCCGCTCCAATTGCTGCTAGTACAGGTTCTGTTGCTATAAATGCTTCTTTTGCTCCAGCTTTTATTGTTGCTTCAAGAACCGCTCTTCTCTCTGTTGATGTTGCGCCAGCAGGAATACCAACTAAAACATCAGGTTTTGAAAAACTTAGTGGCCCTTGAGTTTTTTTAATAAAATATCTAAGCATTGCTTGTGTAACCCTAAAATCCGCAATAACACCATCCTTGAGTGGCCTATAAGCAACAATTGTTTCTGGTGTTCTACCAAGCATTTCTTTCGCTTCATTTCCAATAGCCAAAACACGATTTTCATCCACAGAAACCGCAACAACTGTAGGTTCAGAAATGACTATACCCTTTTTTTCTATGAAAACAAATGTATTACAGGTTCCAAGATCAATACCAATTTTTTTAGCCATATTTTTTAGCCATATTTTTTAATAAATAATTTTACATTAAAATTTTAAGAAAGTCAAATTTTTTATTATTAATATTGACTAAATAAATTTTACTGGATATAACCAAAGAAGAAAAAACTCATATTGGTGAATTTCAGGCATTGCTTTTAAAATTAGATGATGATCAGGTAATAGAACTTAAAGAGGGGAGAAAAGAGGTTGAAGAGCTTTCAGAATAAAATTTGAAACAGAATAAAATTTGAAAGTATTAATCAAAAAAACAGCAAAATATTTTTGCTGTTTTTTTTTATTGTTTTTAATGGACCGAAAGGGACTCGAACCCTTAACCTCCCGCGTGCAAGGCGGGTGCTCTAACCAAGTTGAGCTATCGGCCCTTAATTTTTAGCAGGCGTTGCCTATAGTAACCCACTTAAAGTTGGGTGAAGGCGGGGACGATGGGATTTGAACCCACGATCTCCTGCGTGACAGGCAGGCGCTTTAAACCGGGCTAAGCTACATCCCCATGGCATTGAATCAATTAAAGAATTGAACATTTCAACACTTTATTGGTGTATATTTCTTCTACAAATTTTAACTGAGAATAGTTCTTAAAATATCGTTGTCAGGGTCGGGAATTGAACCCGCGTTAGCCGCTTATGAGACGGCTTGAGAGGCCACTCTCCTCCCTGACTAAAATAATAAATGTTTGTCGCGGGGCCTGGATTTGCACCAGGGTCTTGGGCTTATGGGACCCACGAGATACTCCTTCTCTACCCCGCTTCAAGATAAAATTATTCTATCTAATAAAAATAACTTCATTTTTTATTGTTTAAATTTTATTTTAACATACTTTTTTATTTTAATCAAGTTTTGTTATTGGTAAATTTTTATCAAATCTAAAAAATAATAAATACTCTTTTAATACTCTTTTATTTTTTAAATATTTACTTCTTGTTAATTAAAATTTAAGTAGGTCTTGACAATAAAGAAAAGTGGATTATAATAGAGGTAAAGTGGAATATTGTGGAAAACTTTGGGGAAAAGTGTTAAATTTTGTGGATATGTTTATTGGAGAATATAGATATTTAATAGATGAAAAGAAAAGAATTTCTATACCAGTAAAGTTTAGGAAGGCCCTTGGAAAAAGAGCAATTTTAACTCGTGGGCTTGATGGATGTTTGTTTTTATATCCAGAACAGGAGTGGGAAAATCTTGCTCAAAAATTAGGATCACTACCTTTGGGTAAAGCAGATGCAAGAGGTTTTATGAGAATTATGCTTGCAGGTGCAATGGAGGTTTCTTTCGATAATTTAGGACGGATTTTAATTCCTGATTATTTAAAAAAATACGCTAATCTTTCAAAAAAGACAGTAATTGTTGGACTTTATGATCATATTGAAATTTGGAATGAAGATAGATGGGAAAAATATAGAAGCAAAGCAGAAAGTGAAGTTGGAGATATTGCTGAAAGATTATCAGATTTAGGAGTTTAATCAAGTTTTTTAAAAAAATGATTCATCAACCTGTTCTTTTAAACGAAGTTTTAAAATATTTAGATCCTAAGCCGAATGAAAATTTTATTGATGCAACAATTGATGGTGGAGGGCATACAACGGCAATACTTAAAAAAAATGGTCCTGATGGAAAAGTGTTGGGCATTGAAATAGATCCTGAAATTTATCAAAAACTTAAAAAAAATATAGAAAAATCAAAGAGTAAAAATCAAATTTTTAAAAGATTAATTTTGGTAAATGATTCTTATGTTAATGTAGGCAAGATCGCTAAAAAATATAAATTTAAAAATATCAAAGGAATACTTTTTGACTTAGGAATGTCGTCGTGGCATTTGGAAGAATCTGGTAGGGGATTTAGTTTTCAGAGAGATGAAATTTTAGATATGAGATACAACATCGCTGAAAATAAAAATTTAACAGCCGTGCAGATTCTTAATACCTTTAGTGAAAATGAATTGGCAGATATTTTTTGGCAATATGGTCAGGAAAAATATTCGCAAAAAATCGCAAAAAATATTATCAAAAAAAGAAAAATTAAACCAATTATAACTACACTTGATCTGGTTGAGATTATTAAAAATTCTGTTCCCAAAAGTTATAAATATCGCAAAATTCATCCAGCAACTAAAATATTTCAAGCATTGCGCATTTTTATAAATCAAGAATTAGATAATTTAAAAATAGGTCTTGAAGAAGGATTTCAAGTTTTAGAAAAAGGAGGAAGGATGGTAGTTATTTCTTTTCATTCATTGGAGGATAGAATTGTTAAGAATTTTTTCAAAGAAGTAAAAAACACGGGGCTTGCTGCTATCTTAACAAAAAAGCCAATTACTGCTTCTGCATTAGAAATTAAAGAAAATCCTCGTTCACGCTCGGCTTGTTTAAGGGTTTTGGAAAAATTATAAAATTTTAATAAAAAAATTAAACAATTAAAAAATAAAATAAAATATTTAAAATATTTAAAAAAACATATGGCTGCTATTATTTCTACTTTTCCAAATTTTTCAAGACGAGGACGAAATAAAAAAAGAAATAAAAAACCAAATACTAAAAAAGATAAATTTTCCTTAATAAAAATTTTGGGAGTTATTTTAATTTTAATGACTATTTTTTATATTTACCTTTCTTTGCAAATCGTTAATTTTATTTCATCTGTTCAAGAAAAAAACGAAGAAATTTATGAGGTTAAATCTTTAAATGCTGAACTTGAAAAACAGATTACAGATAGTTTTTCTTTGGAAAAATTTTCAAAAATAGCAGAGGAATTTAATCTTACAAAGGCCCAAGAGGTTTATTATTTGAAAATGGATAATAATTTTAGTTTATCTTCAAGATAAATGCGAGACTGGCGTATTAAATTTTTATTTTTATTTTTTTTGATTTTGTTTGGCGTTTTTGTTTTTCGTTTGTATCATTTTCAAATTGTCAAAGGAGAGGAATATTTTAAATTAGCACAAAATCAACAAGATACCCTTCAAAAAATATCTCCCAAAAGAGGGGCGATTTTCTTTTCTGATAAAAAAACTTGCCTTGCGCGGCAAGAAAAATGCTTTACTATTTTAATTGATCCTCTTATGGTTGATATAAAAAATATTGAAAAATCAATTGAATTATTGGGTTCTAATTTAAATTTAAATACAAGTCAAAAAAATAGACTTATAGAAAATATTAAAGAAAAAAGAAAAGAAGGGTTGCACTATTTAAAAGTCTCAAACGAAAAAGTTTCTGAAATTAAGAAAAAGGAAATACAAAAATTAGATATTTCTGGCATTTATTTTGAAGAAGAAGGTTGTCGTTTTTATCCGCAAGGAGAGTTAGCTGCACATTTGGTTGGTTTTTATAGCGAAGGTAGTAACGAAGGTTATTATGGTGTTGAAGGATTTTATGATAGTGTTTTGAAAGGTGTTGAAGGGAAAATTAAAGGAAAAAAAGATGCCTATGGAAGAATTATCCCTAATTATTCTCAAGTTTTAAAGCAGGTTCAAGATGGTGATGATTTAATTTTAACAATTGATTTTTCAATACAATCACTTTTAGAGTCAAAATTGAAAGAGCTTGTTGAAAAATATGGACCAGAGGCAGCTACAGGGGTTATTATGAATCCCAAAACAGGTGAAATTTTAGCAATGGCGTCGTTGCCTAATTTTAATCCTAATGAATATGATAAAGCTGATGAGAAATCATTAAACAATGTTGCCATGCAAGCATTTGAGCAGGGGTCAATTTTTAAGCCGATTACAATGGCAGCAGGGATTGAAGAAAACGTTGTTAATCCCCAAACGACCTACGAAGATAAAGGTTTTGTTACTATTGATAATAGACAAATATATAATTGGGACAGAAAAGGGAGGGGCACTGCGAATATGATAAAAGTTATGGAAGAGTCTTTAAATACAGGGGCGGTTTTTGTTGAACAAAAACTGGGTAAAGAAAAATTTTTAAATTATATTCAAAAATTTGGTTTTGGTGAAAAAACAGGAATTGATCTTCAGGGAGAATCTCCTGGTGATATAAGAAATTTATTTTCACCAAGAGAAATAGAATGTGCTAATGCTTCTTTTGGTCAAGGATTTAGTGCGACGCCAGTTCAAATCCTTCAAGCGTTTTCCGCTATTGCCAATGGAGGTAAAATGGTTCGTCCTTATGTAGTAAAGGAAAGAATTACACCTTCGGGCAAGATTATTAAGACAAAAACAGAGGTAGTCGCTTCACCAATTTCAGCTGAAACAGCGGCTCGCGTTTCTGCGATGATGGTAAGTGTTGTTAAAAATGGTTTTGGTAAAAAAGCAGATGTTGAAGGTTATCTAATAGCAGGTAAAACTGGTACTGCTCAAGTTCCAGATATTGGTGGATATTCATCTGAAGTTAGTACTCATACATTTATTTCTTTTGCACCCGCACTTGATCCTCAATTTGAAATTTATATAGCCCTTCTTAAACAAAGAAACGGACAAATTTTTGCCTCTGATTCCATAGCGCCTGTTGTAAAAGATATTTCAAGTTTTCTTTTGGCAGAATATTTTAAAATTCCACCATCAGAAAAGTAAAACCAATTAAGCAATTTCCTACAAATTACAAATTGAATCGATTAAAGAATTAAAGAATTAAAATAATATATATAGAAGTCAATATACATCTACGATAAAATGCCAAATTTACGCTAAATTATAAATTACAAAAAAATCAAAAATCAAAAGTTAAAGTTAAAACCTAAAACCTAAGGCTAATAATTCGAACATCTCGAACGATTTGAATATTTCCAACAATTTTAGAATCTCGAGTTTATTTTATTTGGATTAAACTGAGCGTATTGGTTAATCCTGATTTTTTAAATTGACGACCATGAATAACAATAACTTTTTCTCCTTTTTGAATTAATCCTTGATTTTTTAATTTTTTAAGAATTGGATCAATTTTTTCTGGAGAGCAAAAATCACCAGAAGGAAAAGGGGCTTTGACACTTACAATTCCATAGGAGAGTGTCAATTTTTCTATTGTTTTTTGATTGTCGGTTACAGCAATAGTTTTAATATTTGGTCTAAAACTTGATACAGCGCGAGCTGTGTATCCAGTTTCTGTTAAAATAATTATCCCATCTATTTTTATATTATGTTTTTGATTTATCATAGACATAGCGCTAGATATAATAAATTCTGTAGAGTTTGTAATTTGATATTTTATAGGAGGCACCATCTCTATTTTTTTTTCGTTAAATTCTAAAATTTTCGCCATTTCTGTAACTGATTTTACTGGATAGTGTCCTGCTGCAGTTTCTTCTGAAAGCATTACTGCATCTGTTCCATTAAATACTGCATTGGCAACATCTGTTACCTCTGCTCTTGTTGGTCTTGGGTTTTTAGTCATTGAATGGAGCATCTGTGTTGCTACAATTACAGGTTTCTTTGAGATTCTGCATTTTTCTATTATTAATCTTTGCCAATAAGCAATTTCTTCAATTGGTATTTCAAGACCTAAATCACCTCTTGCTACCATTATTGCATCTGCTGATTTAATTATTTTATCAATATTATTAATAGATTCTCTTGTTTCAATTTTCGCCACGATATTAGCTTCAATTTTTCTTTTTTTTAATTCTCCCCGAAGATTTTGAATATCATCTTTTGTCCTACAAAAAGATAGGGCGATAAAATCCACCTTGCTTTTTGTTAATCTATCGAGTTTTGTAAGATCATCTTTAATAAGAGATGGGCCATCGATATTTTTTTCAGGTATATTTATTGTTTTTTGATCTTTAATTATACCATTATTTATTACTTTTGCTGTAATTGTTTTTCCTTTTTTATCAATTACCTTTAATTCAACAATTCCATCATCGATAAAAATTGAATCTCCTGGTTTGACAATATTAAAAATTGTGTTTTTAGATATCGCAATATCATTTGAGTGGGTATTTTCTCCTAAGGTAATTTTCATTCCTTCTTTAACATTAATATTTTTTTTATTTTTAGTTTTAAGCCTTATTTCTGGTCCTTGAAGGTCAATCATAATACCTATGGGTGTTTTTAATTTGTCCGCTATTTTTTGAACTTTTTTAATTTGTTTTCTGTGCCATTTAATATCGTTGTGTTTCATATTAAAGCGAAAAATATTTACTCCAGCTCTAATAAGATCAGCAATTATTTTTTCGTTTTCTGACGATGGTCCAATAGTCGCTATAATTTTTGTTTTTCTTGAAATGTCAAACATATTTTTAAAAATTTAAAAAGAGATTTTATACTTTATTGAAGAAATTGTCAATTAAAAGATTAAATAATTAAAGAATTAAAAGATTAAAGAAGCCAATATACGCCGATGGTAAAACGCAAATTTACGCTAAATTATAAATTACAAAAAATCAAAACTCAAAATCAAAATTAAAAACAAAAACTAATAATTTATCATCTATGCATTTTTTTGGAGGGGGCAGTTTTGCTCCTACACTATTTGACGTTTTATCGTGGCGCAGATTTGCTTCTGCATTTGGTTTTTAAACTTGTTTTATTATTCTAAATTAGATGTAATAAATATTTATTATGTCAAAGCTTTTTATTGGAATATCTGTTTGGGGATATGATCATTGGGTTGGTGTTTTTTACCCCAAAAATTTACTGCAAAAAGATAAGTTAAAATATTATTCTCAAAAAAACTGTCTTAAAATTTAGGTAATATTATACTCTTGACAAATAAAATAATATATGTTATACTATAATAGTTTTCAAAAAAAGGAGGTGAAAAATAAAAGGCCGCCCCCTTGAGGCATTAAGGGTGGCGCGGCGGTTTAAACCGTCGCCTCAAGGGGAATAGCCACCGAAAGGAGGTGAAGAGCATGCCCGATGATGCGCTGGAGCAAGCTAGCATCCTCCGCCAGATGGCGGAGGAGCGAGTCGAGGAGCTCGAGCTGATTCTCCGGGAGTTCCTCCCGGAGACGGAGCTGCTGGTCGTGGAAAAGAGCGGAAAGACATTTTATCCGCTCACCCACGATCAGATTATATGGCGGCTGATTCACTCCTGGGTGAATCAACCGCCACGGTGAGCGTTGTTGAGGAGGGGGTGTCCTTGCGGCCTGGACTAATCCCCTCCTCATCATGGGCTATTCATAGAGATAGCCCATTTTTTTATTTAAAAAATTAAGTTTTGGCAGTTTATTTACAAAAAGATTTAATATATGGTAAAATGTTAAAA
>JAQVET010000057.1 GCA_028697615.1 Minisyncoccota bacterium | reverse complement strand
TTAATTGGCGTTAGCCAATTAGCTAATATATGCGCCTCTATATGATTTATCGGGATAATTGGTTTTTTCCACCAAAAAGATAGCGCTCTTGCGAAATTAACTCCTGTCCAAAGACAAGGTTCAAGACCCGGGCCAACAGTTACAGCAATAGCGTTAATTTTTGGTGTTTCATAATTTATAAGAAATTTTTTTAGTCTTTCAAATTGATATTTATCTTTATTGAGTATTTTTTGCAAGGTTTGTAATTTTATATTTAAATTTTTTTTAGTTCTTGTTGTGGGTTTTTTTGTTTTTTGATTAACAGGAATAAGTAAATCGCTTTCTTTTAACGATTGTATTAAAATGGGCAATAAATTTTTTTGATGTTCTCTTTTGGCCAAAGTTGGATAAACTCCACCATATTTTCTATGAATTTTAATTTGCGAAGAAATAATATTTGACAAAATCTTAAATCGCATTGGTGCTCTTGCATTAGAAGATTTGCGTTTATATGTTTTTACAAGCGCTATACAAGTATCATCACAAGATGTTTCAATGGCTAAAATTAACATATATCAATTAAAGAATTAAAGAATTAACGCATTAACGGATTAAAGGATTAAATTAATTAAAATAATAAGACGAAAATTTACACTAAATAACATAAAAACAAACTACGTGAGTGGTAAATTATCAGTTTTTAGGTTTTTGCTCGCGGTTTTGATTTTTGACATTTAATTTTTTGACCTTGTTTGGGATTTGTGATTCGGTGTTAATCTGCTTTTATACTATAGCATATACCTATCTCTAATTTGTTACTATTTAATTTCTCAATTCGTTAATCTTTTAATTCGTTAATTGTTATTATATATTTTCTTGACTTTTTTAGCAAATTTTGAGAGAATAAATTGATATTATTTTTAGGGTTATGGAAAAAGAATTTGAAAAAAAAGAACTAACAAAAAAATCTGTTAATTTTTCTGGATGGTATAATGATGTCGTTTTAAGAGCAGATCTTGCAGATTATGCGCCAGTAAAGGGGTGTATGGTTTTTAAACCATATGGTTTTGCTATTTGGGAAAATATTCAAAAAATTTTAGATCAAAAGATAAAAGAGGCCGGTGTTCCTAACGCTTATTTTCCTCTTTTTATTCCAGAGAATTTTTTAAAAAAAGAAAAAGAGCACATAGAAGGTTTTTCTCCAGAACTTGCTGTTGTAACTATAGGTGGAGGCAGGAAACTTAAAGAAAAATTAGTTGTCAGACCAACATCTGAAACAATAATGTATGAAATGTTTTCTCGGTGGATTAAATCTTGGAGAGATCTTCCTTTTTCAGTAAATCAATGGTGTAATGTTGTTCGATGGGAAAAACGTCCTCGTTTATTTTTAAGAACTACTGAGTTTTTATGGCAAGAGGGTCATACAGTTCATAGGACTCAAAAAGAAGCAGAAAAAGAAGTTAAGCGAGCATTGGATGTTTATATTGATCTTTATAGAGAATTTTTTGCAATTGATGGCGTGTTTGGAGAAAAATCAGAATTAGAAAAATTTCCTGGTGCAAAAAAAACTTTAACATATGAAATGTTAATGCCCGATGGCAAGGCTCTTCAGGGATGTACATCTCATAATTTAGGACAGAATTTCGCTAATGTATTTAATATTAGATTTCAAGACAAAGATGGTAAAATGAAAATACCATGGCAAACAAGTTGGGGATTTACAACAAGAAGTATTGGTGCGCTAATTATGGTCCATGGTGATGATAATGGATTGATTATTCCTCCAAAATTAGCACCGATTCAGATTGTAGTTGTCCCTATATTTCAAGGTTCACAAATTGACAAAAAAATCCTCAAGAGAGTCGATGATATCAAAAATATTCTTTGTGATTTTAAAGTAGAAATTGATGATAGAAAAGAAGTTTCTATCGGATGGAAATTTAATGAGTGGGAGATTAAGGGAGTGCCTCTTCGAATAGAAATAGGTAAAAAAGAATTAGAAGAAAATAAGATTACTATAGTAAGAAGAGATAATTGGCAAAAAAATTTAGTTGATTTTCAAAATATTCACAATGAGATTGTTGCAGTTTTAAACTCTATTCAAAAAGATTTATTTAATAAAAGTAAAACATTTTTGAAAGAAAATATAAGAGAGGTTTTTACTTACGACGAATTTAAAAATACAGCTCATTATTATAAAGGATTTATTAAAGCATTTTGGTGCGGTGATTCTAGATGTGAAAAAAATATAAAAAATGAAACAAAGGCCACAACAAGGTGTCTTGCAGGTGATAGTGGCAGAGGAAAGTGTATTTATTGCGGCAGAAAAGCAACTAAAAAATGGTTTTTTGCTCAAGCATATTAAGAAATAATTTTCAATTTACAATTTTCCCCGAAAGAGTTGTTTCGCTATTATACGGGGTAAGTAATTTATTTTATGCAATTTATTTGTGATTTTCACATTCATTCAAGATTCGCCCGGGCTACTTCAAGACAAATTAATTTTAAAAATTTGGATCTTTGGGCAAAAATAAAAGGACTTCGAATTTTGGGTACAGGAGATTTTACTCATCCAATATGGCTCAAAGAAATAGAAGAAAATTTAGAAGAAGCAGAACCAGGTCTTTTTAAATTAAAAAATCAAAAAACTAAAGTAAGATTTATATTGACAAGTGAAATAAGTTGTATTTATCAAAAAAATGATGGTGTAAAAAAAGTTCATTTAATTCTTTTTGCACCAGATATCCAAAGTGTTAAAGAGATTAACAAGGAATTTTCAAAGTTTACTAATTTGAAAATTGATGGAAGGCCGATTATTAATCTCGATGCGAAAGAAGTTTTGAGAATTATTTCCGTCGCTAATCCTAATATATATGTTGCTTGCGCTCATATTTGGACTCCATGGTTTTCTATTTTTGGTTCAAGGTCTGGATTTAATTCAATTGAAGAATGCTTTGAGGAATTAACACCTAAAATATTTGCTTTAGAAACAGGCCTCTCAGCAAATCCTGAAATGTGTTGGAGAGTTAGCGATATTGATAATTTCCCTTTAATTTCAAATTCCGATAGTCATTCATTATCTAAGATAGGTAGGGAAGCAAATGTGTTTGAGATTGATGAAAAAAATCTTTCTTTTAATGAAATTATTAAAACCATTAAAAGTCAAGATAAAAATAGATTTCTTTTTACTATTGAATTTTTTCCTGAAGAAGGGAAATACCACTTTGATGGCCATCGTCAATGTAATATAAGTTTAAACCCACAAGAAAGTCAAAAGTACGGGGGTATTTGCCCAATATGTTTAAGGCCATTAACTATTGGAGTTTTGTCAAGGGTTGAAGACCTTGCTGATCGCCCTATCGGAGATAAACCAGAAAAATTTATTCCATTTAAAAGTCTTGTACCCTTGGAAGAAATTATTAGTGAAAGTTTAGGTGTTCGTTCAACGAATTCAAAGAAAGTAAGTGATATTTATAATAATTTAATAAAATATTTTGAAAATGAATTTAATATTCTTCTTTCTGTTCCCATTGAAAAAATAGAAAATTTAGGTTTTAAAGAAATTGCCCAGGGAATTAAAAATTTAAGAGAAGGTAATGTAAGCGTTATACCTGGATTTGATGGAGAATATGGTAAAATTTCAGTTTTTCCACAAAAGAATGCAGAAAAAATTAGAGAAGCAAGAAAAATTCAAAAAAGGTTATTTTAATTTAAAAAATGTATGATGGGAGATAGAATTATTTCTACTCAAGCCGGTGTTATTATTATAGCAATTTTTATTACGATTATTTTTTTTATTTTGTCTTTAATATTTAAATAAATTTTATTTTATGGTTAATCAAGAAATAGCTGATATTTTTCATCAAATTTCTCTTTTTTTAGAAATGGATGGTGTGCCCTTTAAACCACAGGCATATAGAAATGCAGCTTTAGCAATTGAATCTCTTTCCGAAGATTTGAGAGAAATTTATAAAAAAGGTGGTCTTGAAGCGCTTAATGATATTCCTGGTGTTGGAGAAAGTATTGCTTTAAAAATTGAAGAGTATTTAAAAACAGGAAAAATTAAATATTTTGAAGATCTAAAGAAAAAGATACCTGTAAATATTGAAGAACTTGTGGCCGTTGAGGGAATTGGGCCTAAGGCAGTAAAAGCGCTTTGGCAACATCTTAAAATTAAAAATTTAAAAGATTTAGAGAATGCAGCAAAAAAGGGATTAATAAGAAAACTGCCGAATTTTGGAGAGAAAACAGAAAAAAATATTCTCCAAGGAATCGCATTTTTAAAGAAAACAAGTGGAAGATTTCTTTTAGGAGATATCCTGCCAAAAGTAGAGGAGATAGAATCTTTATTGAGAAATCTTAAAGAGGTTGAAAAAATTTCTGTTGCTGGCTCTGTAAGGAGGAAAAAAGAAACAATTGGCGATATTGATTTTTTAGTAGTTTCAAAAAAATCTTCAAAGGTAATGGATTATTTTTGTAATCTCCCCGGGGTTATTAAGATTTGGGGGGAAGGTCCTACAAGATCTTCTGTTAGATTTAAAGATGGTTTTGATGCTGATATAAGGGTGGTTTCAAAGAAAAGTTATGGATCAGCTTTGCAGTATTTTACTGGTTCAAAAGAGCATAATATTGCCATTAGACGTTTAGCAATAGAAAAGGGACTAAAATTAAATGAATACGGAGTTTTTAAAGGTAGAAAGATGATTGCTGGCCAGGACGAAGAAGAGATTTATAAAATTTTAAATCTTGCTTACATCAAGCCAGAAATGCGTGAAAATAGAGGGGAAATCGAGGCTGCTTCAAGAGAATTTCAAGGCTTATCAGGCGGACTGCCAAAATTAATCGATTATCAAGATATAAAAGGAGATTTGCATTGTCATTCAAAATGGGATGGTGGTGCAAACTCAATTTATGAGATGGCAGAGGAGGCAATAAAGATG